>CAKZKZ010000562.1 GCA_937124495.1 uncultured Dokdonia sp.
TGGAACTGAGAGTTCCTGTGGATCTGGAAGGATTAGAGAGTATAGATATTGTCGGGACTGGTGGAGATGGGAAAGATACCTTCAACATCTCGACGACATCTGCTTTTGTGATAGCAGGAGCGGGTTATAAAGTAACGAAACACGGGAGTTATGGTGTGTCTTCTTCAGTAGGTTCTTCCAATGTGCTGATAGCATTGGGTTATGAGTTTACGAATCAGGTAGATACCTTGAAAAAGCAATTAGATGAAGCCAATATTTGCTTTTTTCATGCACCGCTTTTTCATCCTGCCATGAAAAATGTAGCTCCCATTCGTAGGGAATTAGGTGTCAAGACGTTTTTCAATATGCTAGGACCTATGGTAAACCCTGCATTTCCAAAAAATCAGTTAGTTGGCGTATTCAATCTTGAACTCGCAAGAATGTATGGATATCTCTATCAAAAAGGAGAAAAAAACTTTACCATCCTACACGCATTAGATGGATATGATGAGATCTCTTTAACCGGCCCTACAAAAACAATTACCAATCATACAGAAACCATGTTGACTCCGTCAGATTTTGGAGTATCCCCACATACACAGCAAGATATTTATGGCGGTGACAGTATAGAAACTTCTGCAAAAATATTTGTAGATGTGATTTCTGGAAAAGGAACTGTACCACAAAATAATGTGGTATGCGCCAATGCAGGAATGGCGATTGCCACTGTAAAAGGACTGAGTCCCAAAGAAGGTTTTGATCAAGCCAAAGAAAGCTTACTTTCTGGAAAAGCATTAGAGAAATTAAAAAAATTACAAGAACTCAGTAAATAAAAACCTATCCCCTCTCCTTGAGGATAGGGTTAGGGGGAGGTGAAAGAAAGAAGGAGGTGTAAAAACTTCTATTTAAAAATGAAAATAAGATTCCCGCCTTCGCGGGGATTAATAAAGAAGAACGGGGAGAGATTCCCGCCTTCACGGGAATAAATATGACTATACTAGACCAAATAATAGCAGATAAAAAGTTTGAAGTTGCACTCAAACAAAAAGTGGTACCTAGAAAACAGCTTGAGCAATCAGCGCTGTTTGAACGAGAGACTACATCTCTTGCTCAGGCTATAAAAAACGGTACAGGCATCATCGCCGAGCACAAACGCCGTTCCCCCAGCAAATCTATAATTAACAATAAACTTAACGTTCAAGAAGTCGCTTGGGGCTATGAAAAAGCAGGTGCCAGCGGAATGTCTGTTCTTACTGACGGCAAATACTTTGGTGGCTCGCTGGATGATTTACTCATTGCAAGAGCTTCAGTGGAGTTCCCTCTTTTACGTAAAGAATTCATTGTAGATGAGTATCAAATCCTAGAAGCTAAAGCACACGGAGCCGATGCCATTTTATTAATCGCAGCCTCTCTAACCAGAAAAGAGATTGAGGGTTTTTCCGCTTTCGCGAAAGCGCTACACTTAGACGTCCTCTGTGAAGCACATAATAAAGAAGAACTTCTCAAATCTATCGTTCCGACCGTAGATATGATAGGCGTTAACAACCGAAACTTGAAGACTTTTGAAGTAAGCCTAGAGACGAGTAAAAATCTTGTAAAACTCATACCAGACGAGTTTGTAAAAGTGTCAGAAAGTGGCATCAGCTCGGTAGATGCGATTAAAGAATTAAAGCCTTATGGTTTTGAAGGTTTTCTCATAGGAGAATGCTTTATGAAAACCAAAAACCCTAGAGTAGCGTCAAAAGAGTTTATTAAAGAGTTGAATGAGTAAGGACACAAAACATAGCGCATCATCCAATGAGATCCCAGCCTTGACAGGGATGAAGATTTGCGGAATGAAATACAACACACAAGAAGTTGCTGCATTACAACCAGATTATCTTGGGTTTATATTTTATGAAGGAAGTCCGCGGAATTTTGATGGGGTAATCCCTATACTTCCGGAAGGCACAAAGAAAGTAGGCGTATTTGTAGATGCTGATATTGCTTTCGCGAAAGCGAACATAATAAAACACCAACTAGACGTCATCCAATTACACGGCAACGAATCTCCTGAATATATTGAAAACTTACAGAGGTTTATAATAGATTCATCAGAAAAATTTACTGAAATATGGAAAGTATTCTCCATCAAAGGCACTTTTGATTTTAAAAGACTTATTCCATATAAAAACTTAGTAAGTGCTTTCTTATTTGATACCAAAGGAAAAGAAAAAGGTGGCAACGGGTACACGTTTGACTGGAGTGTTTTAAAGAAATACCCATACAAAAAACCTTTTGTTTTAAGTGGCGGTATTGGACTTGAAGAAATAGAAAATATAAAAAAAATACTAGATTCAGAACTACCTATTCTCGCACTCGATGTGAATAGCAAGTTTGAAGATAGTCCAGGGTTAAAGAATATAGAAAATTTGAAAAATTTTACTTCTCAAATTACTTCTCTCCTAAAAAGGAGGGATTAAGGGAGGTGTTATACAAGAATACTATGGAAAAAGAAACATACCAAGCAGACGATAGAGGATATTATGGTGATTTTGGAGGCGCATTTAT
>CAKZKZ010000563.1 GCA_937124495.1 uncultured Dokdonia sp.
TTTAGTACATCGCCATGGAAGCAAAAGTCCCTATCATTATGGTTGCTTTTGATTTTGGAAAAAAAGAACATCGCATTTCAAAGCCTTTGTACCCTTCTGGTAACTTAGAGCAAGATCTTGCAATGATTTATGAGTTTTTTGAAGGCGCTATAGGGAAAGTTCCAGAATACAGTTTTACACCAAATAAATAAACAAGATTAGGTTTTCTTAAAGATTAAAGAATCTTTTTTTGAAGGTGCGTTTTGTTCAGATGCGTCTCCACCGCCAAATAGCAGTGGTGTACTAGAAAAACTAGTTCCAAAGGTCGCAGCTGCCAAAAACACTTGTTGTACAGCACTTCTCACTTCTTGCTCACTCAACGGGCTTAATGGATGCACGTATACAGACCATAAAACATTATCAGAAATTGCATATTTTACATCAAGTGCAGAATGGAAATTAGCCGTAAGGCAGTCTAGTAATAAGTCTTCATCAAGTCTAGCTACTTCTATGATGGGTGCTATAATACGCATACGGTCGTTTGTGGCATCTGTAAGCACAATCATAGGGAGATCTTTCAATTTCATTTGCCACCTTCCTGTAAAACCATCTATGCTGTCTACTTCTTGAGTAAGAATCTCTTCTAGTTTTTGATTGGTCATTTGCGCTTGCGCGAAAAAACTAGAAAGTAGAATAGCTAGAATAGGAAGATATGTTTTCATAAAAATTGATTTACAACCTTAAGTCGGCAAATCATATCAATCCTAACAACCTTAATAAACCTCTTAATATATTTAGGAATCGATATCATTAAAAATGATTGTACATTGAGATTTCCTTGAAGAGTTGGATAAAGTTGATGAAGTGATTTAGTACACACCACCTTCTGAATTATTGTTCTTCTATATCTAGTATATATAAGTTTCCTTGTTTTTTAGAAGAACTTTCTTCAGATATAAAAAGATTGTTTACATCTTTAAATGTGATACTTTCTTTTTGAGAGGTGTATCTCAGTTTGATTTTTTTAATATCGCCCGAAAAGAAATGATCATCTGTATAATTTTCTAAAATCCAAACTTTATTATAGCTTAATAGCGCAATTTTACCTGTTTGTTGATGGATAGCTGCACTAGTAATCTGACAATCCTCTCGATCTGAACATGTCTTGAATTGATCAATAAGGACAGCAGTTTGAGTCCCTTCTTCCATAGGTATTTTGTACACTTTTGTAGTACCGTTAAATTCTTTCTGAGGAATGCGATTACGTGTAAATAGATAAAAATGAGATTGAAATACAAAAAAAGCTTCTACGTCAAAATTGTGATGTTTCTTTTTAGGAGGGTATTTTTTTTGATCTTCAAAGGTGAATGTGGTTGCTTTCGCGAAAGCGGAATAAGACCCTTCATCGATCTGATCAAAATCCTCAAGCCAGTATATCGTTTGATCTTTTCTTTTGTTATTATTATTTCCGAAATCGCCTACAAATATAGTGTTGCCAAAGCTAGCAAGATCTTCCCAGTCTACGTTTTTGGCATTAGATAGTGTAATATCTTGTACAATCTTTTTAGATTCAAGGTCCATTGAGAATATGGTAGGACTAGCTCCAGAATCATTGATCATATATAAACGTTCTGTGTCTTGAGATATTGATATCCCTGAGTTCTCTTCAAGTAACTGGGGTAGTGTGGTATAATATTCTAACGCGCCATAATCCTGTGGTTGGCATTGTATTGTAGTAATAATAAAAATGATGAATGATAAAAACTTCATGATAGTATAAAATCAGATAGGTAGTAAAGGTACTATAATGTATCTCGTGTTTAGGTGAATTTTATCTTAAAACCTTACTACAGGCGATATATTTCATAATTTAAAAACATTCACAATAGTGTAACATTTATGATAGTATGTACATCTGAAGAAGTCTTATATTTGCACTGCTTGATACTACATATATGACCGATACTATTGTTATTGATAAATTAAAAGATGCACGAATTCTTGTTACTGGAGGAGCTGGTTTTATAGGCTCTAATCTTTGCGAGTATTTATTAGGACATGGCGCTATTGTTCATTGTCTAGATAATTTTGCTACAGGTCATCAAAAGAATATAAGTTCGTTTATTGATCATCCAAATTTCACATTATTTACGGGTGATATTCGTAATATTGAAGATTGTAAGCGAGCTGTTTCTTCTATGGAATATGTGTTACATCAAGCCGCTTTAGGTTCTGTACCAAGATCAATCAATGATCCTATTACCACCAATGATGTGAATGTAAGCGGATTTTTGAATATGCTTACTGCTGCTAGAGATGAAAAAGTAAAACGTTTTGTGTATGCTGCAAGCTCATCTACGTATGGGGATTCTGTAGCATTACCAAAAGAAGAAGATGTTATAGGAAAGCCATTATCTCCTTATGCGATTACAAAATATGTAAATGAATTGTATGCAGATGTATTCCATAAAGTGTATGGTATAGATACTATTGGTTTACGTTATTTTAATGTTTTTGGTCGCAGACAAGACCCTGATGGTGCTTATGCAGCCGTTATTCCTACGTTTGTGAAAAAGTTTATAAACCATGAATCACCCACTATAAATGGCGATGGTTCTTTTTCAAGAGATTTTACATATATAGATAATGTCATTGAAATGAACGTAAAATCAATGCTAACCTCTAATCCAGAAGCATTAAATACCGTATATAATGTTGCTTACGGAGAACGAACAACACTTAAGCAATTAACAGAAATATTAAAAAAAACATTAACTACATACGATACGACTATAGAAGAAGTTGCTATTGGGTATGGCTCAGAACGCGTAGGGGATGTGCCGCATTCACTTGCCTCTATAGAAAAAGCAACGACTCTTGTAGGGTATACGCCAAAATACGACCTTGAAAAAGGAATAGAAGAATCTATGGGGTGGTATTGGAAGCATTTAAAATAAATTTATGACAGATATTAAAATAGGAATTATTGGACTAGGATACGTAGGATTACCTTTAGCACGCCTATTTGCTACTTCTTACAATGTTATTGGTTTTGATATAAAAGAAGAACGTATAAAAGAATTAAATCAAGGAATTGATGCTACATTAGAAGTAACAAAAGAAGATTTAGAATCTGTTTTACATGATGATCATACAGATGGTAATGGTCTTTATTGTTCTTGTACATTAGAAGATTTAAAGGAATGTAATTATTACATCATTACAGTACCTACACCCATAGATAAGAATAACAGACCTGTGTTAACGCCTCTTTATAAAAGTAGTGAGGCTATTGGTGCTGTTCTTAAAAAAGGAGATATTGTTATCTATGAAAGTACAGTGTACCCAGGAGTTACTGAAGAAGAGTGTGTTCCTGTATTAGAAAAAGTAAGTGGACTCAAGTTTAATGAAGATTTCTTTGTGGGGTATTCTCCTGAACGTATTAATCCAGGCGATAAGTTACATACGGTAGATAAAATATTAAAGGTAACTTCTGGGAGTACTCCAGAAATAGGTAAGAAAGTTGATGCTTTATATGCATCTGTTATTACCGCAGGCACCCACTTAGCACCAACAATTAAAGTAGCCGAAGCTGCCAAAGTGATAGAAAATTCTCAACGAGATATCAATATTGCTTTTGTCAATGAGCTTGCAAAAATCTTTAACCTCATGGGGGTAGATACGCAAGATGTTTTGGAAGCTGCAGGGACAAAATGGAATTTTTTACCATTTAAGCCAGGTCTTGTAGGAGGACATTGTATAGGCGTAGATCCTTATTACCTTGCTCAAAAAGCACAAGAATTAGGATATCATCCAGAGATTATTCTTGCAGGAAGAAGACTTAATGATAGTATGGGAGCTTATGTTGCTTCAGAAGTAGTAAAGCTAATGTTACAAAATGATATTAAGGTAAATGGAGCTCAGGTATTAGTGTTGGGGATTACTTTTAAAGAAAATTGCCCAGATGTACGTAATACCAAAGTTGTAGATGTTATCCGAGATTTAAAAGAGTATGGGATTCATGTGACTGTTTATGACCCATGGGTTCAGTCAGAAGAAGTGAAACGTGAGTATGGACTTGATGCAATTACAACAGCTCCAGAAACAACGTTTGATGCTGTTGTGCATGCTGTTGCACACACAGCATTTTCTGATTTAGATCTTACAACATTTAAAAATGAGAAAGCTATTATTTATGATGTAAAAGGAGTATTAGAAACAGCTGTAAACGGGAAGTTGTAATGAAAATATTGATCACGGGAGGCGCAGGTTTTATAGGTTCACACGTAGTGCGAAGACTTGTGACGACATATCCAAACTATCATATTTATAACCTAGATGCTTTGACCTATGCAGGGAATCTGGAAAATCTAAGCGGTATAGATACTGAACCTAACTATACTTTTTTAAAAGCAGATATTACTGATGCAGCTCATATTCAAGAGCTTTTTGAGTTGCATAGATTTGATAAAGTGATTCACCTCGCAGCTGAGTCCCATGTCGATCGTTCTATCGAAGATCCATTGGCATTTGTAAAGACCAATGTAATAGGGACT
>CAKZKZ010000564.1 GCA_937124495.1 uncultured Dokdonia sp.
ATCACAACGACAACAGGTCTTGCTTTTACAATACGCTGTTTTACTTCTCCTTTTAGAAAGTTGCCCAGATATATAGCGGTTGTCATAAGCGGTATGGTGCCGAGCCCAAAAACAGCCATATAGACACTACCTTTTAAAGGTCCTCCAGCGGCTAGTGCTCCAAAAATGGCCATATATACAAGCCCACATGGTAAGAGTCCGTTTAGGTAGCCAAGTGTAAAAAAAGTGCTTGGTTTTTTCTTTTTAAGTTCAGCCCCCATAGCACTTTTAATTTTTCCTACTGCTTTGTATATAGGTTTGGAAAAATTATAGCGATTAAAAACACTTATAGGTAATAGAATACTTATAATCATAAGCAATCCAACACCTATTGACAATTGTTGCTGTATCCCAAATAGATTGAATCCTTTTCCAACAATTCCAAATGCCATTCCCAGAATAGCATACATACAAATGCGTCCCGAATGATAGCTTATTATTTGTAAGATGCGTTTAGATTTGTTTTTACGATCTAAAGGCAATAAAAAAGCAATAGGCCCGCACATACCTACGCAGTGAAAACTTCCTAAAAGACCAAATATGAGGGCAGCATATACCATTAATATACAATTGATTTTTTATACAAATACGACTTGTTGTCGTATTCAAATTCGATGGTAATGTTCCACCGACCGGCTATCATCTGTTTGTCAGGTATGAGCAAATTTGATCCGGAAAGGACTAATGGAAAGTCAAAATCCAGTTTCTGATTAGACGGTCGGTATAGGAACACATTTCCTGTTACCTTAGTAGGATTTAGTTCTGAAGGAAATGATAGAAGCCATCCTTCTTTTGTCTTTTCTCCTTCTATGTTTTCTTTAAGATTATTAGTGTTAGTTTCGGCATCAATTTCTGTTTGATATGCCATCTCTTTTGCATAGTACGATTCGGTTACGAGATCGTGATGATACGTCTTATCTGTACTCATCGTGATAACCATATAGAGTATGAATCCCATAAATGCAGCCATGGCTACCACAAGTCCTTTTCCCCAGTTCCATTTCATAATGCATATGCCCACGTAGGTGGTGTCTTTTTAAATTAAACGTCAGTTTTTATAGTATGTACCTTATCCTTTTCAAGTTGCTCCATCAGTAATTTGGCTTGACAAGATTTATTTTGTCCTGGTTGTCCATTTTTACACCCTTGGCAGCATTTCTTATTTTCTAATTCATTCATAGTTCTACTATTTTGGGCGTGCCCTTTATCCTTCACTACGTTCAGGAATCAGGTCAGGCTTTCCGTTTTTACGCCTCGCACTTCCTACGTCAGGCAGTGGGGTAACCACTACAATCCCTCACGCAGCTATGTTGCTATTTTTTATACACTTTTGTACTTTAATGCATACTGTTTCCCATTTCGCGAAAGCGTACATAACTACATTCATTTTTAAGTCTATCATTTATAACTCCTAGGCCCTAAAAAGGCTGTGGTAGTTGTTTCAATTAAGACATCATCACTATAAATACCTATTTCTAATCGGTCTTTATCTCCACTAAGCGCACTGGCATTTATTTCTATAAATAGGGTGCCTTCTGCCAGTCCTTGCCCGTCCACTTTAAAATCGTCGTGAGAAACTAATTTGATTGTTCCTTTATGAGACAATAGCTCAAAATGGACTTGATCTATGTCTTCTATGGTTTTGTTAACCAGTTTGAAGGTATATACATTACTAATGATATTATCAGCTTTACGCTCATATAATTGTCCTGGTAAACGGAGAATGCGCGCTTCAATATCGTTACGTAAGAACAACATCCCAATAAGTACAGCTGTGAGAATACCCAATACAACAGTATACCCTTTTAAGCGTGGAGAAAAGGTGAATTTTTTCTTCTTTTCAATATTATCTTCGCTCTCATAACGTATGAGTCCTTTTGGCAGATTTACCTTCTCCATCATGTGATCACAAGCATCAATACAGGCTGTACAGTTCACACATTCTAATTGCGTTCCGTTGCGTATATCTATTCCTGTAGGACATACATGAACACATTGAAAACAATCGATACAATCTCCTTTTCCTGTCGTAGGCCGATCTTCATTTTTCTTAAACTTAGCACGTCCTGCTTCTTTTTCACCTCGTTTATGATCATAAGCAACCACAATAGATTTGTTGTCTAATAAGACGCCTTGTAGTCTGCCATAAGGGCAAGCAATGATGCATACTTGTTCTCTAAACCATGCAAAGACAAAATAGAATACTCCTGTGAAAATGAGAAGTGATACTAATGTGTTTTGGTGTTGTAAGGGACCATCTGTGATATAGCGTATTAACTGATCACTACCGATGAGGTAGGCTAGAAATACATTGGCTATGAGGAATGAAATCACAAAGAAGATAGACCATTTGAGGACTCTTTTTCTAATCTTTTCTTTGTTCCAAGACATTTTAGAAAGACGGATTTGTTTGCCTCGATCCCCTTCTATCCAGTATTCAATACGACGAAAAACCATTTCCATAAAGATGGTTTGAGGACATACCCAGCCACAGAATAATCGGCCAAAAGCAACCGTAAAAAGAATGATAAACACGACACCGATAAGCATCATAATCACAAATAGATGAAAATCTTGTGGCCAAAAAGGAAATCCAAAAATATTGAAACGACGTTCCAATACATTAAACATCAAAAACTGATTTCCGCCTATTTTTACAAAGGGAGCAGCAAACAAAAAGAGCAACAATACATAACTCACATATTTGCGATATTCGTACCATTTACCATCAGGTTTTTTAGGAAATACCCAAGCGCGCTTCCCTTCTTTGTTAAGCGTTCCGATGGTATCTCTAAATGTATCTTGACCTTGTTCTGCCATAGTGTTTGTTTCTACTTTCGTGAAAGCGAATACTTACTTATTCATCGTAATTTTTATTGCCGTAGAATCTGTAGTGATTTCTTGTACTTCTGGTGTCACTTCTTCAGGAGCATTAGGATCTACCCAAATATCACCTTCAGGTGCTTTAGGTTCTGCTGGCGTAGTTCCTTCCAATGTGAGTACATAACTCGCAACTTGTGCCATTTCTGCGGGACTTAGCTCTGTTTTCCAAGAAATCATTCCTTTTCCATCACGTCCACCTTCTGATATGGTTTTAAATACATTTTTAATTCCACCCCCTAGAATCCAATTGGGATCTGTAAGATTTGGACCTATTCCACCACCACCATCAACTTTATGGCAAGCGATACAGTTGTTATTAAAAATGGCTTGACCAGCTTTTAGATCAGAAGCATCTGTAAGTCGTGTTACCGTATTAATATCTACGAGATCTTTGGCAGTTTTTTTCCATTCTTCGATTTCTAATTTTGCTTCTGCTACTGCAATTTCATATTCTTCTACTTGGTTGTATTCTTTAAATACTTCAAAACGTACTAAATAGATTACAGCAAATACAATCGTACCATAAAACATATAGACCCACCAAGGCGGTAAATTGTTATCAAGCTCTTTGATCCCATCATAGTTGTGATCTAGTATAATCTCATGTTCTTCTTCAAGAGCCTTACTACCTAATGATTTTTTATATTTCTCCTTAATCCATTTAAATTGTTTTTCTTTCTCTAAAGCGACCTTCTCCTCATACCTCGTTTTTGCATCTGGAGATAATGTTTTGTAAAGGATTCCTTTAAGCGCAGCGGCACATATTTCGGCAGCGATATAAAAGAGCATAATCACTCCAAAAAGAATCCACATCCATGGTTTTTCTATAAAAATAGATGTATCTCCAGTGGTCCCTACATAGTCTAGGAAGAAATACCCAAAAATTGAAAACCCTAGTATTCTTAAAAATGATGCTGTTGTTCTCATAATTGTATTTCTTTTTGAATGATCGTATCGTCTTCTAATGGAATATTACTTACCGTTTCAATGTGTGCTTTTTTTGCAGTGAATACCCACCAAAAAAGTGCAGTAAAAAAGATAAAGAATATCAATAATGAGATCATCGGATAGATCTCAACTCCATCTATATTTTCTAGATTTCCTTTTATAAATTTTAGCATAGCGTTATTCGTTTATATGAAGGGTGGTATCATCACCATTTTTCACTTTAATATCAGTTCCCATTCGTTGTAGATATGCTATTAAAGCGACT
>CAKZKZ010000565.1 GCA_937124495.1 uncultured Dokdonia sp.
ATATCTCAATGGGTATTGATTATATCCTTTTTCTTCAATAGATGCTACAGTTTCAGAAAGAACACTTCTATTCTCTACAACTTTTCCAATCACGATAATTGCTGGTGATGAGAGGTGTTTTTCCTGAACGATTTTTTCAATAGTTTCTATCGTTCCAAAACCTGTTTTCTCATCGTCTCGTGTTCCGTTTTGAATAATGGCTACAGGGGTTTTTTCTTTACCCGCTTTCGCGAAAGCGGAAACAATCTCACTCAACTTACTCATTCCCATCAGGATCGCAACGGTTGCATTAGATTGTGCTGCCAAGGCCACATCTGCAGACATTTTGTGTGCTTTTGTGGTTCCAGTAATTACCCAAAAGCTCTCTGCACTTCCACGCTTAGTCAGTGGAATTCCTTGATACGCTGGCACTGCCAATGCCGATGAAATTCCAGGCACCATCGCTGTTTCTATATTGTATTCTCGTACATAATCCAACTCTTCTGATCCTCTCCCAAAAATGAATGGATCCCCACCCTTTAGACGTACTACATGACCATGACTAAAAGCTCTATTGATAATCAATTCATTAATTTGTTCTTGCTGATAGACATAGCATCCTTTACGTTTTCCTACAAAGATTTTCTCAGCATTCGGAGCATACTTTAATAACACTGGATTTACAAGTGCATCATACAGAATCACATCTGCCGAGGCTAATACTTTGATTGCTTTAAGAGTAATTAAATCAGGATCTCCTGGACCTGCGCCCACTACGGTTAACTTTGCTGTTTTCATCTGTCTTATGATACCAGTTCTGCAACTCGGTATGCTCTTACTTTTTGCAGAAATTGTGCTGCGTTCTTAATATAACTGGTGGCAAACTCCTCACTTGGAGCATATTCTTGTATCTGGTATATCAGGG
Organism: uncultured Dokdonia sp.; assembly: GCA_937124495.1. GTDB lineage: Bacteria > Bacteroidota > Bacteroidia > Flavobacteriales > Flavobacteriaceae > Dokdonia. Next base: position 905 of record CAKZKZ010000565.1, read on the forward strand.
TATGAAACGAAGTTCCTAGGGAGATTTTATCAGTAGTCACATACAATTCATCAAATTGCTTGACGATGCCTGCTTGTGTATTAGTACGCGCTCCATCTGAAATAAGGATCGCTTTTGATGCATTAATCAATGAACTATACGCATAGTAAATTGCATTGGAATACACTTTGTCGTCTAGGGATTGCTTTGCATTTTCTATTTTCTCTTCACATTCTAAAAAGAGCGTTTCAATCAAATCAATTACAACACCTGCGCATTCTCCTACGCCTATGGCTTTTACATATTTTTCTTCTTCTCCCCAATCGATAAAATCTTCTTGTGTCAGCGTATCTACATTAGAAAGATCCGTTAAAAGGCCATAGAAATACTTTTCGCCTTGAGTGACATAATATTCCTGAAATGTTTTTCCGTTGGCATTTGCTTCAAAATCATTAAGAATTCTACGTAAAGCTTCTGGGCCTCTTCTACTCGGAATTTTCACTACTTTATCGGCATACACTCCTTGACCATTTCCATTATTCCCTCCACCTAACAGTACTTGTAAAGCAGGTGCTGTCAACTTATCCTTGGTCCGAATAGACATACCTTGAAAGCCTATATTTGCCATATTGTGCTGTCCACATGCATTCATACATCCACTGATTTTAATCACCAGATCTTTGTCTTCTAAATAATGCGGGTATTCCGTTTTCAGGACATGCTCTAGTTCTTCAGCAATCCCGGTACTACTTGCAATCCCTAAATTACATGTATCTGTACCGGGACATGCTGTAATATCCACGGCTTTATTATACCCTGCTTCTGTAAATCCGAGCTTCTTCAATTCTTGATAGAAGAACGGAATTAATGTTTCTTTGACATACGGAATGACAATGTTTTGACGCAATGTTAATCGTAGCTCTCCAGCGGCATATTGTTGTACAAGATCTGCGAGTAATCGCGCTTTATCAGTATAAAAATCGCCTAGTAACACTTTGATTCCTATGGCTACATATCCTTCCTGTTTTTGAGAAATTACATTGGTGGATTCCCACAGATCGAATGACTTTTGATCTTCTATTTTCACTTCAGGAATTGTAGTTATTTCTGCAGGAATTGTAGCAGGATAGGAAGCAACATCAATAGGCACGCTATGTTGTGGCAATGCTTTTTGCTCTGCTTCTACCAATTCTTTAAAAGCCTCTAGTCCGATATCTTTTAATAAGAATTTTAAACGTGCTTTTGCCCTACTTCTACGTTCCCCATATCGATCAAAGACACGGATCACGCTTTCCATTAAAGGGATAATCTTATTAGATGGTAAGAAATCATAAAATACATCGGCATGTCTAGGTTGTGATCCTAGTCCACCTGCAAGCATGATTTTAAAGCCTCGAACACCATTTTCTATTTTAGCTATAAAACCCAAATCATGCATATAAGACAATCCCGTATCACGATCTGATGAAGAAAATGAGACTTTAAACTTACGCCCTAACTCCTGACCGATAGGATTTCTCAGAAAGAATTTAAAAATAGCATCTGCATAGGGAGATACATCAAAAGGTTCTTCTGGATCAATGCCTGCAAGTTCTGAAGCGGTGACATTACGTACTGCATTTCCGCAAGCTTCTCGTAATGTGATATCATCTTTTTCCAGTTGTGCCCATAATTCTGGCGTACGATCCAGATCTACATAATGAATTTGAATATCTTGACGCGTCGTAATATGCAAACGCCCTCTAGAATACTCATCAGACACCTCACTTATTCTGTGTAATTGTGCACTTGACACTTTACCATACGGAAGTTTAATCCGTATCATTTGTACCCCAGGCTGACGTTGCCCATACACACCTCTCGCCAGGCGAAGACTTCTAAAACGCTCTTCGTCTATCTTTCCCTTATGAAAAAGCTCAATCTTATCAGCAAGTTCAATAATGTCTTTTTCAACTAATGGATTTTCTATTTCTGTTCTAAAACTTTGCATTTTTTTTCTTTTTTATAGCGTTTCCTTTCCCAAAAACGTAAGTACCTCTCATAGCATTTTAAGGCACTTTTATATATTATTTTATGCTACAAAGCCAACACCAGCAGTGGTATTTGTGTGCGCATCAATCAGTATAAAAGACCCTGAAATCTTATTTTGAGTATAGGAATCATAGGCAAGCGGTCTACTCATTAAAATATTCACATTCCCAACTTCATTCAGTTTTAAAGAATGTGCCGTGGTATCTTCTCCTGAAAAATCAGTATGAATAACACCCGAAATCCCTTTTATTTTAGCTAGGATTCTATTGCTTCCGCTTTGTAAAAAATATTGAGAGCCTGCATGCAATTCTTTCGTGTCCATCCAACATACTTTTGCTAATAATTGCTTCCCTACATTCGGTCTTTCTGTATTCTTAACAATCATATCTCCTCTGCTAATATTCAAATCATCTTCAAGAGTAATGGTACACGAACTTCCTCTTCCTGCTTTTTCAAACTTTTGATCGAAAAAGTAAATCTCTTTGATACGAGAAGTCGTTAATGATGGCAGAACGGTCACCTCATCACCTACCGCTAAATCATCTCCATATACTTTACCCGCATATCCTCTAAAATCATGAAAATCAGATTGCTTAGGACGGATGACCATCTGTACAGGAAAACGCATATGTGATTGTTCATAGACATCTTGAGCTTCGAGTCCTTCCAAATGATCTAATAATGTATTCCCTGAATACCAAGGTGTATTTTCAGAAGGAGTGACTACGTTATCTCCCAATAATGCACTCACAGGAATGAAGGTGATATTTTGTTCTTTATATCCACTTTTATCGATCATCTTCTGAAAATCTGCTTTGATCTCTTGAAACGCAGATTCTGAAAAATCGACTAAGTCCATTTTATTAACCGCGACAATAATGTCTTTTACACGCAACAGATTATTGATAAAAAAGTGACGATACGTTTGCTCAATCACTCCTTTACGTGCATCTACCAAAATAATAGACGCTTGTGATGTAGACGCTCCCGTCACCATATTACGGGTATACTCAATATGACCCGGCGTATCTGCTACGATATAACTCTTTGTCTTTGACGAAAAATAGATATGTGCGACATCAATTGTGATGCCTTGCTCTCTCTCGGCAATAAGACCATCGGTTGCTAATGAAAAATCCAAATAGTCAAATCCATTTGCTTTACTCTTTGCTTCGATCGCTGCTAACTTATCTGTCGTTAATGATTTTGTGTCGTAAAGTA
>CAKZKZ010000566.1 GCA_937124495.1 uncultured Dokdonia sp.
TAGAAACATTAGGAACATCTGCATTACCAATAACAACATACCCTCCAGCCTTGGTCGTCTGCCCATCTAAATCGTAAGAAGCATACCTTAAGTTGTTAGAACCATTATACAATACGACTACCATTCCGTCTAGTGGTGAATTTCCAACACCACCATCATAGAGTTCTATGAACTCCATAGTATCAGTTCCTGCTGTATCTGCATCTAATTCATTAATTATCACCTCCACTACTGGTGCAGGAGGAATATTTACCGCACCTGGTGTTGGTGCTAGTTGCGCATACGTCGCTGTATTTCTTGCTCCTCCTTCTCCGTTCGGAACGCGTTGAGAAGAATGATTGTCTTTATCTCCTGCGCCATCTTCATTTACTTGCGCTTCTCCTGCATTCAATAATACTAATAACTCAGGGTCATCACTATCATTGGTATCGTATACAAGTGCATCTTCCAAATTAACCGTAGTCACGACAGATCCACTTGGGAAATCCGATCCATTTCCTGTATATAAGGCCGCAGCATCGGCTCCATTTTGTAGTGCATTACTTGGTATCACCATCGAAACATTCGCAACAGCAGCATTTCCTATCACAAAATATCCTTCGGCATTTGTGGTTTGTCCATCCAAATCATAAGAAGCATAGCTCAAGTTATTAGAACCATTAAAAAGGACTAATACTAGACCATCTAAGGCGCTATTTCCAACGCCACCGTCATAGATTTCGACAAACTCTAACGTATCTGTTCCTGCGGTATCAGCATCCAATTCGTTAATGATAAACACAGGTGTGGCTGAAGGATCAAAATTCACAGCACCAGGACTCGGTGCTAATTGAGCGTACGTACTTGTATTCCTAGCACCTCCTGTTCCATTAGGAATTCGTTGTGAAGAATGATTGTCTTTATCTGATGCACCATCTTCATTTACTTGTTCTTGTCCTGGGTTTAGTAAAACTAACAAATCGGCGTCGTCACTATCATTGGTATCGTAAACCATAGCATCTTCCAAATTGGTTAAAGAAACAGCAGATCCACTTGGAAAATCAGTAGCATCTCCTGTATAAAGAGCCACAGCATCGGCTCCATTTTGCAACCCATTACTAGGAATCACAACAGAAACGTTAGTAACAGCAGCGTTACCAATCACAAAATACCCATCGGCATTTGTCGTTTGACCGTCCAAATCATAAGATGCGTAACTTAAATTATTAGAACCATTATAAAATACGAGCACTAAGCCATCTAAAGCGGTGTTCCCTGCACCACCGTCGTATAACTCGACAAATTCTAGGATGTCAGTTCCAGCGGTATCTGCATCCAGTTCATTAATAATTACTTGAGAAAAGGAACTCCAAGTTCCTAATAGTGTTAATGCAATAAGTAATTGCATTTTTGATGTAAAGGTTCGACAAAAGGACTTAAAACCCCTTGAAGAAATAGTAATTTGTTTCATTGACATTTGATTTATAGTTGGTATATAGTTAAAACGTATCAGGTGCTTCCGACACATAAGTTGTGTATTTAGGAAGCTGAAAAGCTAATGATCAACCACATTCATACAAACTTGATGGTTGATTAAAAAACATAATTTTGAACTATAAGCAAGCATAAATCACGCATATGAATTATAGTTACAGTTTTATACCGTCAAAAATAAGATTTGTTTTAGGAGGAATCAAATATTTTGAAGGTGTTATAAGGTACTACTTATTTTTTAACATTCAAATAACCAAAAGATTACATAGGCGTAAGAAATGTTAAGTCCCTTTGATAGATATTTCTAGGTATACTCACAATTTCGAAGAAAAAAATCAGAATTCAACTAAACAAAAAAATAGTTGTAAAGTATACTTCTAAAAACAAATAACTACTATAAAAGTTAAAAGCAACCTCAATAAAACAACGCTACTTTTAATTTACATTTTAATTTTCAAAGATCATTTTAACTACCTAATTTACTGATCCCCATTTATGAGGCGCATAATCGTAGAATGACATAAAGATAGATACTGGAACACTTGTAGCGATTCTAACGATTAGTTCCTCTCAAAATGGCTCGTTTTAACATTTCAAATGCTTTTTCAAAATCATCATTAAAATCAATATACTTTATACCTTTAAGAAAACTTGGAATATTAGTTGCTTGAGAGTGAAGCGGTATTATAGGAATCATCCTTATATCATTATCATGAATCGCATTCACAAGGATGTCATTTATCTCTTTTTCTTGCCAAGGTCCTTTTCCTGACTCGTTAAGTGCTATTACAAAGATTTTACTCTGTAAAATCCCCTCGCCCACTTTGGATATTATATTATCACCTCCTTGTAATTCATCTTGATCATACCAAACATTAATACTAGCCATTTTCAATCTTTCAACTATATCATCTACAAATTTTCTATCAACAGAGTTAAAACTAAAAAAAACCTTATCTAATCTTTCTATTTTCTCTTTTTTATTTGATTTTTCCGCTTCCATATCACTCCCCTTTTCATCGAGGAAATAGATCGACGCTAAGAGACAAGCTAACATTTGATTATTCACATTCTCATTAAAAGTTTTAGCTTTTCTAAGTCTAGAGTAACAGTTCATAGCAAGACCATAAACATATCTTTGGTACTTACCCTGTTCAAAGGTTTTAAGGGCAGATTCTCTCAATTTTATGATTGATTCAACAAAAGGACTGGATATATTAGGGATTTCACTTTTCTCAATTTCTTTTGTAAAATAATAGTGTAAGGCTAAATCCAATTCAAAAAGGTCTTTAAAATCCAGTTGCATATCTCCATATAACCGAATGCTATTTTCAAAAACAATAAAATCTTGAAAAATATGCCCTCGTCCAGTATCCTGAAAATCTATGAATATGGGATAGGGAGAATTTTCCCCTATCAAGATATTATTGCTGTTCATGTCTCCATGTAAAATAGTAGTATGAAATCGACCTCTTTCTCGACCATGAAAGTTTTCAGGCATTCGGATCTTTTTGGCATTCAATGTAATATAATTTTTGTTAAATCTAATATTCTTAGCCTGTAACAACTCTTCTATTATTTGGTTAGAAACATTTCGCTTCTTGCCATTCTCTCCGACAAACCATTTTTCTATATAATGTTCCATTATGGAATCGGCGATTTGCACATTGGAGTTATGATACCACCGTAATTGATCAGGGTCGAAGATTGTTTCAATGATTCTGTTTATTTTGACTATGTTCTTGTTTTTAATATAGTAGGTAATAGGTCGTATTTCACCTAAACTTATAGCAAAAGTATAACAAAGGCATCCTAGGTCTTGCCATTCCGAATATGACATTAATTCCACCCGCCAGTTATAAGGTAAACTCCATTTTACATAATTGAGGTAGTTATCTCTTTCTTGTTTTGCCAAATTTTTAGTAGAAATTTTAATGATAGAAGGAATGTTTTCTAAACCATTTTTAAGGTAACTCTTCATTTTAAATACATAACTTTTGCTTTCTCCAGAATCGATATATTCTAAGATCACTTTACTTACTGTAGTGTTGGTTTCGGAATTGATTGTAGTAAACGTAATATTTTTCAACAAATTCTGGTGATTTTGATATTAATTGAATTAAAAGCCATTGAACTACTAATAAAACACTTAATATTCGATATTTTTTTGTATTATACATCAGTCAAAAATAAGAAATAAAACAGGATATTTTTCGTTTTATAGTTATTAAATTGTTGTCTTTTTTTAGTTAGTTCGACTAAATTTTTAGTAGATATAGCCGATAAGCCTAGTGTTCTTGCTAATGCCGTTGTTAGTTGGTCATTAGTAACTATTACAGCATTTTTATCTTTATAATGTAATCCAATGGATATTAGGTTTTTTATTTTAAATGGCTGTTTTTTTATTACAGGAGATAATGCTGTTGGTTTACCTTTGAACAACCTAACATTTCTGCGTCTAATAGCTTTTGTTAATTGAGCTGTATTCTTATTTTTATTGGAACTACGATTGATATAATTGCTAATTTTATTAGTTAGTATGATAACTTGTTTATTATCTATATCATGTAAAAGTTGGGGAGAATTATCTACTGCGGCATCTTCAAAAATATATGTGAATCGTCCTGTCAAAAGCTCGATATTTTCTTTTTCGATTTCAAT
>CAKZKZ010000567.1 GCA_937124495.1 uncultured Dokdonia sp.
ACATAGAATGAGTATACTCTCCTGTTTAGGAATAATTTCTGGAAATTGAAATAAGGAAGAAGAAAAAATAGTGGTGATATACTCCCACGCATGTGCGATATCTTTTGCTCTAAAAAATACCCAAGCAAGCACTGTAAGAGAAAAAGTCATTGTAATTTTAATAATCTCTTTTAAGTTAGGCATCAATTTTCCTTTTGCAACAATCTCTATATGATTTCTGTTTTTATTGGTCAATAATAGCGGTAAAAAATAAATAGCATTTAAGAGTCCCCAGATAATAAATGTCCAGTTAGCACCATGCCAAAAACCACTGATCGCAAAAACGATAAACGTATTTCGAACCTTCTTCCAAGTAGTGCCTCTACTCCCTCCTAATGGGATATATACATAATCTCTAAACCAAGTAGAAAGTGAGATATGCCAGCGTCTCCAAAACTCTGCGATGTCTCTAGAGAAATAAGGAAACGCAAAATTCTGTTTTAAATCAAATCCAAATAATCGGGAGGTTCCTATCGCTATATCTGAATATCCTGAGAAATCACCATAAATTTGAAAGGTAAAAAATATAGCGCCTATCACTAAAGTACTCCCAGAAAGATCGCTTGAGTTATTAAATATATAATTTGCATACTCCGCACAATTATCTGCAATCACTATTTTTTTAAAGAGCCCCCACAGGATCTGCTTGACACCATCTACGGCTTTTGCATATTCAAACCTACGTTTGACATAAAACTGAGGTAATAAGTGCGTCGCTCGTTCTATGGGACCTGCAACCAATTGAGGGAAGAAACATACAAAAGCTGCAAACCCAATAATGTCTTTGGCAGGTTGTAATTTTCCTCTATACACATCTATGGTGTAACTTAAAGTCTGGAAAGTATAAAAACTAATGCCTACGGGAAGTATAATACTGAGAGACTGACTATCCAACTCTTTTCCTAAAAAAGAAAATGCAGTATTCACATTATCCAGAAAGAAATTATAGTATTTAAAAAAGCCTAGAATTCCCAGATTAACTCCTATACTTACCCAAAGTAGCGTTTTTCTGTGTGACTTTTTTTGCTTTCGCGAAAGCAAACCACCTACATAAAAATCGACGAGTGTACTTATTAAAATTAAAGATAAAAATCGCCAGTCCCACCATCCATAAAAAAGATAGCTAGCCACTACAATGAGTACATTTTGAATCTTTAGATTCTTATGTGGTATCAGCCAATACAGTATAAAAACAATAGGCAGAAATATGGCAAAATCTAACGAATTGAAAAGCATACGTTCTGTTTGTTTCTATACATCATTATCTGAGCTACTTTGTAATATTGATATTGTAATCTCTCTTATTTTTTTGCACCATAACCGTAACCATAGCCATATGCTCCACCCATATTGGTAGATGCATAATTTAATAAAACAGCCATATTGACTAATCTTCCGTCTACATAATATTTTTCAGGAATACTCAATAATCGTTTGTCAGAAAAGTTCTCTTTGACCACATACACAGTGAGATCTGCTAACTTACTTATCAATAAAGTATCAGTTACAAGACTTACAGGAGCCGTATCTACGACGATATAATCATAGTTTTCTTCTAAATATTTAAACATCGTTTGCACACGGTCATTCATTAATAATCCAGAAGGATTAGGTGGTATAACTCCCGGTGGAATAACATCTAATGGATCTTCACTTTTTTCTCTATAAATGACATCTTTAATGTTGATATCTGGATTCATGATGTAATTAGTAAACCCTATCGTATTGCTACCTTCTGGTAAGTCTATCACTTCATGAAACTTCGGAAATCTAAAATCGGTGCCTATATACGCTACTTTATGACCAGATATGGCTAATGTTTTTGCAATATTGGATGAAATAAATGTTTTTCCTTCTCCAGACACACTAGATGTCGTAAAGATGATTTTCCCTGTCTCTTTTTCAACACCTGCTAATCAAAAATTAATATTAGTTCTCAATATCCTAAAAGCCTCTGAAACAGGACTTCGACTTGTCTTATCTATTGCAAATTGATTTTTAGATTTCCCTTTAGGTATGGTTCCTATAATAGGTGCAGACACCAGTTCTTCTAGATCTCTTTTTGACTTGACATTTGTATTGAGTAAATCTCTTATATACAATATCACAAAAGGAATTAAAAGACTTAAGACCGTAGACAGCATATAGATGCTCTTTTTATTTGGAGATACTGGTAAAAAGCTTGTCAAGGAAGCCCTATCTATAATTCTAGAGTTAGGTACTGTAATATGGCTTGTAATATCTGCTTCTTCTTTTTTCTGAAGTAAGTACAGATACAATTGCTCTGTAACACCTTGTTCTCTAGCTATTTCCCTCAAGTCTTTTTGTCTTTCTGGCGCTTGGTATAGCTTGCTTTTAAATCCTTTTTCTCTCGTTTGTACACTGCCTAGTTTTATTGCTACTTTTCCTTTTAGGCTTAATAAACTTTGAAATAGTACTTCGCGTAATCCTTCTAATTCATCATCTATCTTAACAACTACAGGATTTTGTACAGAAGAAGTCTTTAAGAGTCTTCTTCTTTGTAAAACAAGCGTATTGTACTTCCCTATTTCTGTGGTGATGGAAGAATCGTCTATTCCTAAGTTACTAGGAATCGGGTCATTTTCTGCTTCTTTATTTTTAATAAAATCTATCGTAGACTGTATCAATAGATTTTGGGTCTCGTATATGGCAATTTCTCGTTTATTATCTGTAGAAATATCTGCTAGCCTTCCTGTAGATCCAGAGACATCTTCTGTAATGCCATATTGTGACATATACTTAGCAGCTTCACTATCTACCGTTGATAAATCTTCTGAAATATCTTGAAGGCGGTCATTTAGAAACTGAGCTGTCTTATTTGAAGTTTCTTTTTTATTGTTTATCGATCTTGCACTGTAAGCATCAATAAGATGATCAATAAAATCTTTAGCTTTAGGAATGACGGCATCTCGTATAGAAACTTGTAATACCGATGAGTTTTGTCCTACTCTAGTAATGGCGAGACGTGCTCTATAATTTGCAACTAAGTTTCTTACAGGAATCAGTTTGATTTTAATCACCTTTCCTATAGATGTACTCAGATCTGCTTGATTAGGAACTAAAACAGCTTCTCCAACACTAGTAGACACCGTTTCTCCAAATGCATGAGTACTTAGCACATTGCCATCTGCATCCATAAAAGAGAAAGAAGTCCCTGTATTTATACGCACATTAAATACCCCAAATTTTTCATATATAATCGTATCCGAAGCAAGAAAATCAATAGTAATAATAGGATTTTCATACTCTTCTACATCTAAGACTCTACCTTCATAAAAATACTGCACATGCAGTTTGAGCTTGGTAATGACATGATTAATTAATGTTTTTGATTTTAATATCTGGATCTCGTTCTCAATTTGATCTTGCGTTTGTTCTAGTCCTAAATCTTTAAATACAGAAAGACCAGCATCACTTAAATTATCTTCTTGAGAAATCACAATCGTAGAAGACACATCATAGAGCGGTGTTGAGTATCGTAACGATACATAAGCAAATACGGTAAAGATCAAAAAGCAAAGTACAAACCAATACCAATGTTTCAGGTATTTAAGTAGTAGTTCTTTTAGATTAAAATCTTTAAAACCCGATATAGGCGGGGTTTTAAGAATCTCATCGGGTGTGGGATTTGATTTCATACGTTTTCATCTAATTATTTATCGCGTGATAGCTATGACGGAGATGATGATACCTAAAACAGATGTGACAGATGTGAGTACACGCGGCCAGTTACTATTTTTTGAAGACTTTGCCTTAGATGCATTAGGCTCTACGTACACAATATCATTTTGTGCTAGATAGTATACCGGAGAATTAAATACCTCTTTAGAAGTAAGATCTACTTTATGAATGGTTTGTATATTGTTTTCTTCTCGTATCACCGTAATATTTGTACGTTTCCCTTGTATATCTAAGTCACCTGCAATCCCAAGGGCTTCAATGAGTGTAATTCTTTCATTAGCGATCGTAATAGGCCCTGGACTTCTTACTTCTCCTAGTATGGTGATTTTAAAATTTTCAAGTTGTACAGAAACAATAGGATCGTTGATGTATACTTTTAATTTTTCTTTGATC
>CAKZKZ010000568.1 GCA_937124495.1 uncultured Dokdonia sp.
GCTTCCAATAAGACGTTTCCAGAACGAAAACTGCAAAAGCAAGCGATTTTCAACCTTGTTTGGCACCACGAAAACAACACACAAGAATGGGCACAATGGCTTCATAGTCCGCGTACAGGAATCAGTCTTGGATATACCGATTTTGGAAACTCAGATCGATTAGGAAGCGCTTTTACACTGATGCCATTTATAGAATTTAATGCCTTTAAGAGTCAACGTTTAACAACACAAATAGGCATAGGTACTTCCTATTTTACAGAAGAATTTGATTTTGAAACTAATTTTTTTAACCGAGCGGTAAGTACTGATTTTACGTGGTCTTTTAGAGCTTTTATGCATTATAACTTTCTCCAAAAAGAAAAAGTAAATTATAGAGTGGGTGCTGGTCTGTTCCATCATTCTAACGGACATACACGATTGCCTAATCAAGGATACAATTCATTTTTAGTAAGCCTTTCTGCTGAGATAAAAAGTACAAAGTATCGTGCGTATGTAGAAAACCCTGTGGTACATACACCCCCTGAAAGAACGGTTCAAGACTATATAGCCATACGAACTGGGATTGGTCAGAATGTATTTAGTGATGTATCAGTTTTTAATGAAAAGAAAGAAGTATACGCCCTCTCTGCCGAATATGGGAAAGTTTATAACAAAACCTTAAAAATAGGCGTGGGTGCTTTTTACAGATTGTATGAGCATTATTATGACTACATCAATGATAATGAATCCTTAGTGCAAGACGGGCAAGAGTATGCCTCTCTTCGAGATAATCCTTGGCATAATGCATCTAATTATGGGCTTTTTATAAAAGGCGAATTACTTTTCAATCACGTAGGGATCGAGTTACTATTTGGAGCCAACTTCCATAAGCCTGCATATAAAATAGATTGGCAAATTAATGAAGGATGGGATTTTGCCCCTAGAGAAATTCCTGAAGGATGGGTACTAGGTGAATTGGATTCTAAGTTTAAATTTAAAAACGCAATAAACACCCGCGTAGGTCTCAAGTATTATCTTATAGGTACAGATACCGCTCCAAAACATAATATATATGCAGGTGCTTTTATCAATGCAAATCTAGGACAAGCAGATTTTACAGAGTTAGGAATAGGCTATGTACGTAGGTTTGGGTTTAAAAAAAGGGTTTCTAAAAGTTAATAATCCGTTGTGCTTTTTGATTAGATTTCTTCATTTTTCCCCCTCCCTGAAGGGTGAATATCAGAAATCTTTATTCCATCCTTTAGGATCTGAGGAGAAGAATGAAGATTAGACGTTAAAATAATAGGCGTTTTGACAAAAAGCACAACGGGTTTAACATCATTATTTTACTGTTTTTTACCCGCAAAAAACATGAAAAATCTTACATTCATCTTGATTCAGAATTAAAAAAAGTATATTTGTGTTGATTATCAACACAATGCATGAAATTTTGAAATCTCTACCAATTACTAACTGTGTTTTTATTTTAAAATTTATTGCTCCCTAAACAATGAATAAAGATACAGACCCTACTTTAGAAGTTCTAAATCTTCTAGATAAAGCTTACAAACAACGTGGTGAAAACATGCACCATAGTATAGAACTCGCTCATGAGGCACTAGAAAAAAGCAGGGAACTTAATAATGCCTCTCTTATAGGTAATAGTCTTAGTAGACTTGCATTATTCCACATGGTAAGTGCAGACAATCAGAAAGCGATTGAGATGTCTGAAGAAGCCATCACTTATTTCAAGAAAGATAATGATGAATTAGGCATCGCAAATGCACAGTACAATATAGCTGGTGTCTATTACAAAACAAACAACTACCACTTAGGGATGTTTCTCCTTATTGATTGTTTGACCATATTCCGTAAACATGGGGATAAGCACAATGAATCTAAAACTCATAAAACGTTAGGAACAATCTATGAAGTTTTAGGAGATCAACATAATGCAATTATTGCTTATGAAAATGCAATATCCTGTGCTATTAGTGTAAAAGATAAAAATCTAGAATCTAATGCTTACAACCCTCTTTCGGGTATATTTTTAAAACAAGGAAATATAAAAAAAGCATTAAAAATTATAGAACTCTCTGTATCCATAAAAAAAGAAACTGGAGACACAAGAGGATATGCCTTTGCTATTTATGGTCGAGGTAAAGTATATATAGAACTAGAAAGATATGAAGAAGCTCGAAACGATTTTCATGAAGCACTAGCAATACATAAAAGTGTAGGAGATCAATTTGCCATAGCTATGTGCCATAATAAAATGGCAAAACTTTTTATAAAAACAAATGAAAAAGAGAAGGCAAAAATATGCTTAAAAATAGCGATAGACATCAGTACTTCAAATAATCTGTCTATTATGAAGTATAAATGTTATCATTTTATGTATACCATTTATAAAGAAGAAGGAGACAGCTTAACGGCACTGACGTATCTTGAAAAATATCTAGAAGAGAAAGATGCTGCTGTCAATTCTCAAACATTAAAAGTGATTGAGAATTACGAGCGTATCTCAAAAATACAGTCTAAAGAAAATGAAGCTAATTTAGAGCGTCAAAAAGCCGAAATTACAGCACAACAAGAACGCGCAGAGCAAACGGCATCTATGAAGCAAAATTTCCTCTCAGCGATGAGTCATGAGATACGTACACCACTTAATGCGGTCACAAGTATTATCTCCTTACTTAGAGAACGCTCTGATGAAGAAGAGAAAAAACTACTTACATCTTTACGTTTTTCTTCCAAAAACCTAATGCGTATCATTAATGATATTCTTGATTTTTCTAAGTTAGACTCCAATAAGATGACGTTAGAAAAACACCCTGTAAAATTTAAGGAAGTCTTACACAACATACAACAAACCTATGTAAGCTTAGCCGAAGATAAAGGCATTATATTAGAGTTAACCATAACAGATAACGTCGCTACTAGTTACGAAATAGATGAAACCAAACTATTTCAAATCTTAGGAAACTTAGTCAGTAATGCGATTAAGTTTACAGAAGAAGGATCTGTAGCCATTATTGTAGAAGCCACTACTATTGATCAAGACACAGATATATTATCATTTAAAGTAAAAGATACAGGTATTGGCATTCCTCTTGCAGAAAGAGAACGTCTCTTCGAGAGTTTTTACATGCCTAAATCTATCATGACTCGTAATGATGGAGGTACTGGATTAGGGCTTTCTATTGTCAAAAAACTCATTGAACTACATGGCAGTACCATTACAATAGAAGGAGAAGAAGGCAAAGGGTCTGTATTTAATTTTGAGCTTGAATTTAAGAAAGCTGAAGCCCCTGTACACATGGATAAGGATATGTTTAAAGCCTTACAAAACAAAACAGCTATCCTAGCAGAAGACAATGAAATTAATGCATTAGTCATGCGTCAATTGCTTAATAAATGGGGAATTTCTATCAAACGGGTTAAAAATGGTAAGCAAGCAATTGTTCAAGCACAGGAAATCAAAGTAGATTTCATTCTCATGGATATCCATATGCCAGAAATGAATGGTTTTGATGCCACTCATATTATCAGGTCTACAGAAAATTTAAACCAGCACACCCCAATTTTTGCACTTACCGCAGATGTTACGTCTGCAAACGAAGGCGAATTTTCCCATCTCTTTAATGGCTTTTTATGGAAACCTATCGATATTCCACGCCTCTTTGATGCCCTTACCAAACTCTATTCAGAAAAAGATCTGACGGTCACAAACTTTATAGATACCAAATAAAGCATCCTATTTTACTACATAAAGAGAGTTCTACCCAAGATAATTTAATACGTTTTTCTCGATTCTAGCATCTATATTCGATAGGTCCGCTTTCGCGAAAGCTTCCCCAGTAATATTTTCGTATAATTCAATATAACGATCAGACACGGTTGTGATGTATTCATCAGACATTTCTGGCACCGTTTGTCCTTCTAATCCTTGAAAATCATTACTGATCAACCATTGTCTCACAAACTCTTTAGATAATTGTTTTTGTGGGTCTCCACTTGCCTGACGAGCTTCATATCCGTCTGCATAAAAGTAACGAGAAGAATCTGGTGTATGAATCTCATCAATCAATACAATCTCACCATCAGCTGTTTTACCAAATTCATATTTGGTATCCACCAAGATCAATCCGCGGCTTGCGGCTATTTCAGAACCTCTTTGAAAAAGCTTGCGCGTATAATCTTCCAATACAACATAATCTGCTTCAGATACGATTCCTTTTTTTATAATGTCTTCACGAGAGATATCTTCATCATGATCTCCCATTTCTGCTTTAGTCGCTGGTGTGATGATCGGATTTGGAAAGGCATCATTTTCTTTCATGCCTTCAGCCATAGGCACCCCACATAAGATTCTTCTACCCGCTTTATACTCTCGGGCTGCATGACCAGACATGTATCCACGAATCACCATTTCTACTTTAAACGGATCACAACGTTTTCCTATAGCTACATTAGGATCTGGTGTCGCCACGAGCCAGTTAGGAACTAAATCTTCAGTGTCCTTCATCATCTTGGTAGCAATCTGATTCAAGATTTGACCTTTATACGGAATCCCTTTGGGCATCACCACATCAAAAGCACTTAATCGATCGGTAGCAACCATGAGTAGTAAATCATTCTCAAGCGTATATACTTCACGTACTTTTCCTTTGTATAACTCTTTTTGTCCTGGAAAATTAAAGTTAGTGTCAATAATGGTGTTCATAGTCGTAATCAGGTTGTGTGTTGTGTTTAAGAATGCAAAAATAAGAAACTTGTGTTTTATTAGACTTTCAAAAAGGTAGAAACAACAATAATTGCTAATACAGGTTATTTAATAACTAATCAATTGCTGTACATTATTTTTTAAGTGCTCATAAACAATGCTATTCTCAGGATTATTGGTTTCAAATATAATCGTGTATTTATCACCTTTATCTCCATATTTATCTTTGGAAGACACTGTATATTCTTTATCATTTACAATATATGTAAATACACATATATTTATATGACTACTATTGGATCGTAACGATACACTATCTGTTATTTTTCCTTTTGTTTTTTCTCCATTTAATAAAATTGCAATGATCTTTTTCTTTTTTTTATACCAAAAGAATAATGAAATAATAAAAAGAATCTGAAAAGCAATAATGACTATTTTAACAGAAGTACTACCTCCCAATGTAATCCACCTAGGTGATGGGCTAAACATATCAATGTTTATAACTACACAAATTAAAAGCAAAATAATGTATATGTAATTATCACGATGAACAGCCTTACGAAGTTTCTTTTCATCTTCGATAAAGACCTTTTTTATTTTAGCCACAACCTAATTATCTTTTAAAACGAATACTATCAATTCCTATTCTCAATATCCTTATACGCAGCAATGACCTTTTTAACTAATGGGTGACGTACCACATCTTTATCGTCCAGGTAGATCATTCCTACGCCTTTTACATTTTTAAGGATTAACAAGGCTTCTTTAAGTCCGCTGGTCACTCGTCTTGGTAAATCTATTTGTCCAGGATCTCCAGTGATCACAAATTTAGCACTACGTCCCATACGTGTCAAAAACATCTTCATTTGCGCATGTGTGGTATTTTGAGCTTCATCTAGGATCACATACGCATTATCTAGCGTACGTCCTCTCATAAATGCCATAGGAGCAATCTGAATGATCCCTTTTTCTATAAAACTTTCTAGTTTCTCATGCGGAATCATATCGCGTAATGCATCGTATAACGGTTGCATATACGGATCGAGTTTCTCTTTCATATCTCCAGGTAAAAAACCTAAGTTCTCCCCTGCTTCTACTGCTGGACGTGTTAAAATAATACGTTTTACCGATTTTTCTTTAAGCGCTTGCACAGCAAGCGCTACACTCACATACGTTTTACCCGTTCCCGCAGGACCAATAGCAAAGACCATATCATGCTTCTTAGAAAGCTCGACTAACTTACGCTGATTTGCCGTTTGTGGTTTGATTAATTTTCCACTTACACCGTGTACAATGGTATCCCCACTCTCTTTTGAAGTTTCATAATCTGATTTGCTTTGACTCGTAAGTACACGCTCGATGACATTCTCATCTAGCTTATTATACTTCGCAAAATGCTCTGTAAGCATGGTGAATCGCCTATCAAATTCTTCTAGTAATTCCTCATCACCGTAGGCTTTTATCTTGTTTCCTCTGGCAATAATTTTTAATTTTGGAAAGTAGCGTTTAAGTAATTCTATGTTGGCGTTTTGTTGTCCAAAAAACTCACGCGGATTGATTTCTGAAAGTTCTATAATTAATTCGTTCAAATGGCAAGCAGTTTTTATGAGATACCTCGGTAAATTATTTTAGATTTGTTATATAATTTATATAGCAAAGTACGAAATTTTTGAGCTTCTATTACTACTCATCAGTTACCGTATTATTAAAACTAATAAACAATTTGGGGACGGTTGTTGTTTTTGCTTTCGCGAAAGCGTACCATCTCCTTATATATAGATATGGCGATTATCACATTAACGACCGATTTTGGAGAAAAAGACCACTTTGCTGGTGCTGTAAAAGGTGCGATCTATAGTGAGCTTAGTGATATTCGTATTGTTGACATCACCCATTCTATATCGCCTTTTCATATCACAGAAGCTGCCTATATTATACAAAATGCCTATAAAAACTTCCCAGAAGGAAGTATTCATATTATAGGAGTGGATAGCGAATTAACACCTGAAACTAACCATATTGCTGTCAAACTGGAGGATCATTATTTTATTTGTGCCAATAATGGGATCATCTCGCTCATCACTAGAGATATTGTTCCGCAAGAAATGGTAGAGATCAATATTCACAACAGAGTGACCACCAATTTTACAGTCCTTGATGTTTTTGTACAAACGGCATGTCACATTGCGCGTGGTGGCACATTAGGTGTCATCGGAAAACCCATTTCTGAAATCAAACCCCTTACTGGAATCCAGCCTGTCGTTAATAAGTCACAAAAACAAATTATTGGAAATGTGATTTATGTTGATAATTATGGAAATGTGGTAAGTAATATCACTCGAAAATTATTTGAAGAAGTAGGAAAAGGGCGTAATTTTAAAATAGAAGCCAGACGCACACAGATTTCAAAAATACATACCTCATATAGTGCCGCTATTAATTTTTCTATGGAGAAACACAAACGAGAAGAAGAAGGCAAAAAACTGGCTATTTTTAATTCTGGTGATTATATAGAGCTTGCTATTTATAAAAGTAATCCTTCTACGGTAGGAAGTGCATCTACGTTATTTGGACTTGATTATCGAGATGCGATTACGATAAACTTTGAAGATTAATATCTATGCTAGTACGAATTGTCAAAATGCGCTTTCGCGAAAGCGAAATACCAACATTTCTAAATAATTTTGAGCAGGTTAAAAATAGCATTAG
>CAKZKZ010000569.1 GCA_937124495.1 uncultured Dokdonia sp.
TCATAGTGGGTATATATATGAAATATCATAAAGAAAACGATGAAAAAAACAATTGCTGAATAAAGAAAGTTATGCCGTACAGAAAGTTTGAAGAATACAATATTGAAGTGACAGAAAACATTAAGAAAAATTTTGAATCTATTATAGATGATTTAGGAGAAGATACATCAAGAGAAGGAATTGTAAAAACTCCAGAGAGAGCTGCAAAAGCAATGCAATTTCTTACTTCGGGTTATGAAATGGATGCAGCCGAAATTTTAAAAGGTGCTATGTTTAAAGAAGATTATGATGATATGGTCATTGTAAAAGACATAGAATTATACTCTTTGTGTGAACATCATATATTGCCTTTCTTTGGAAAAGCACACATCGCTTATATTCCAAATGGTCATATTGTAGGCTTGAGTAAACTTCCTCGTATCGTAGATGTGTTTTCAAGACGTTTGCAAGTACAAGAACGATTAACACATGATATCTTAGAGTGTATTAATGATACCTTAAAACCTAAAGGTGTCGCTGTGGTCATAGAGGCTTCACACATGTGTATGATGATGCGTGGTGTGCAAAAACAAAACTCTACAACGACTACATCTGGTTTTAGAGGACAGTTTGAAAAGATAGAAACACGTACAGAATTCCTTAAGTTAATAAGCTCAGATCTGTCTTAATTGTATGCGGATATACTCATAATTGTACATGGCATGCCAATTGCTACTACAAAAGTGTTATATTTAATACAATTATGAATAAATACAAATTACTAATTATTGGCCTTATTATAGATGGGGTAGGAATTCTAACGTCTAGCTGGGTACTTCCTATTATAGGTGATTTTGCAGATATTGTTTGGGCACCACTTTCTGCTTGGATCATGACAAAATTATATAAAGGCAATGCCGGTAAAATTGCTGGAGCAGCAACTTTTGTAGAAGAGTTATTACCAGGGATAGATATTATTCCTTCTTTTACATTAATGTGGCTATACACGCATGTAATTGCAAAAAGGCAAGTAGATAAAAAAGAAGAAGAAAGCGATATTATTGATATTACTTAAATAAATCCATACCTGGTATATTGGGCATTCCTTCTTTAGCAACAGCTGCCATTTCTGTATCGTGTACGTTTTGAGCCTTTTCTAATGCTTTATTAAGCGTTAAGATAAGATAGTCCTCTAGTTGTTCTTTATCTTGTAAAAGGTTTTCAGATACTTCTATTTCTTTAATACGCCCATTTGCAGTAGCCGTTACTTTAAGAAGTCCATCATTAGACTGCTCATCTACAAGTATCGTTTTAAGGCGTTCTTTGGTTACCTCTGCCTTAGCTTTAGCCTCTTGTAATTTTCCCATAAGACCCATCATATCTCCAAACATATTTTATAATTTTAAAATGATTGCTACAAATTTATTAAATTAACGCTTCCGAATCTATGAATAAAGTATGAAAATAATAGTTCCCCTATTCTTACTTACCCTTATTTTTGTAAGTAGTTGTAATCAAAAAAAAACAAGAAATTTGGCAAAAAATATCATTCCTCCAATAGCAGAAAAAAAATCAGTAAACCTAGAAAAACATGGGGACATACGAGTAGATAATTATTTCTGGATGAATGAAAGAGACCACCCTGAAGTCATTGACTATCTAGAGCGAGAGAATGATTATTACAAGAAGCTAACAGCGCATACAAAAGAATTTCAATCCAATCTGTTTGAAGAAATGAAAGGCCGTATCAAGGAAGATGATGCGTCTGTACCCTATAAGAGAAATGGATATTGGTACTATGTTCGATATGAAACAGGAAAGGGGTATCCATTGTTTTGTCGAAAAAAGGATTCTTTAGAGAGTGAAGAAATTATCCTTTTTGATAATAATGCCATGGCAGAAGGTCAAGCATATTTTGATCAAGCTGGATACACGATTTCTGAAAATAATAAAATGGCTGCTTTTGGTGTTGACCTTATTAGTAGACGTAAGTATACTATTCAGTTTAAAAATTTAGAAACTGGGGAGTTTCTTGATGAAAAAATAGAAAACACGACTGGAAGTGCTGTATGGACAAATGATAATAAAACGGTCTATTACACAAGAAAGGATGAAGAAACATTGCGCTCAAATCAAATATTCAAGCACACATTAGGAACTTCTCCTGAGGATGATACGCTTATTTTTCAGGAAAATGATGAGACGTTTAATACGTTTGTATACAAGACAAAATCTAGAAAGTTTATCATGATTGGTTCTAGTAGTACACTTACTTCCGAATATCAATTTGCAGCAGCAGAGGACGGTGCAGGTGATTTTAAAATGCTACAGAAGAGAGAGCGAGGTTTAGAATATAGTGTAGCGCATTATGGGGATGCATTTTATATCCTTACCAATATGGATAATGCAACCAATTTTAAACTCATGAAAACCCTAGAAACCGATACTGAGAAAGAAAATTGGACAGCGGTGGTACCTCATAGAAAAGATGTATTACTAGAGGATATAGATATATTCAAAGACTTTTTAGTGATAAGTG
Organism: uncultured Dokdonia sp.; assembly: GCA_937124495.1. GTDB lineage: Bacteria > Bacteroidota > Bacteroidia > Flavobacteriales > Flavobacteriaceae > Dokdonia. Next base: position 2,519 of record CAKZKZ010000569.1, read on the forward strand.
AGCGTACTAACGGACTAAATAGAATACGTATTACTCGTTGGGATGAAACCGCAGATTATTATTTGCCTTTTGACAACGAGACATATACAGCATATACAGGTACAAATGTAGATTTTGATACAGAAATACTTCGTTATGCATATAATGCGTTAAATACGCCTACTTCTGTGATCGATTTTAATATGGTTACAAAAGAAAAGGATGTAAAAAAAGAACAAGCAGTATTAGGAGGTACCTTTAAAAAAGAAAATTACATCATGGAACGTATCTGGGCAACTGCCAGAGATGGTGTCAAAGTTCCTATATCTATTATCTACCATAAAGACACTAAGAAAAATGGTGAAGCACCACTTTTACAATATGCGTATGGTAGTTATGGGAATACGATAGATCCTTCATTTTCAAGTATACGATTAAGTTTGCTTGATCGAGGTTTTATGTATGCCATAGCCCATGTAAGAGGAGGAGAGTACCTTGGACGCGAGTGGTATGAAGATGGGAAATTACTTAAAAAGAAAAATACATTTACAGATTTTATTGATGTTTCAAAGCATTTAATAGCTAATGAATATACTTCTGAGGATCACTTATATGCTTCAGGAGGATCAGCAGGAGGTCTTTTAATGGGCGGTGTCATCAATATGGCACCAGAATTGTATAACGGTGTTATAGCTTCGGTACCATTTGTTGATGTAGTGACTACAATGCTTGATGATTCTATCCCATTAACTACAGGTGAGTATGATGAGTGGGGAAATCCTAATATAAAAGAGTACTATGAGTATATGAAAAGTTATAGTCCTTATGATAACGCTTTCGCGAAAGCGTACCCAAACCTATTTGTTACCACGGGGTATCACGATAGTCAAGTACAATATTGGGAACCTGCAAAGTGGGTGGCAAAACTAAGAGAACACAATACAGGAGACCATCAAATATTGTTTTACTGTGATATGGATGCTGGGCATGGTGGTGCTTCTGGAAGATTTGAAGCGCTAAAGGAAATTGCAAAAGATTATGCATTCTTATTAGATTTGGAAAATATCGACAAATAATTAAAAAAATATAGTATTTTTGCACCGATTTGAGTATTGATTTTAACCAGAAATAAACTCAACATCTAACTTAATTTTTATGGCTGATCAACTTCACGTTTACGATAATGTATTACAACTTATAGGTAATACACCACTTATCAAGCTGAATAGAATTACTAAAGATTTTGAAGGAGACTTTTACGCTAAAGTAGAGGCCTTTAATCCAGGACATTCTTCAAAAGATCGTATCGCACTTCATATATTAGAAGAGGCAGAACGTAATGGAGTTTTAAAACCTGGAGATACTATCATAGAGACGACCTCAGGAAACACAGGGTTTAGTATTGCTATGGTAAGTATCATAAAAGGTTATGAGTGTATTTTAGCAGTAAGTTCAAAATCTTCTCCAGATAAGATAGATGCCCTTAAAGCAATGGGCGCAAAAGTATATGTATGTCCGGCAAATGTAAGTGCCGATGATCCGCGTTCTTATTATAGTGTAGCGAAGCGCTTACACGAAGAAACAAAAGGATCTGTATATATCAACCAGTATTTTAATGAATCTAATATGGATGCTCATTTTAATACAACGGGACCAGAAATCTGGAATCAAACAGAAGGAAAAATTACACACCTTATTGCGTGTAGTGGAACTGGAGGTACTATTTCTGGAACTGCTCGTTTTTTAAAATCAAAAAACCCTGATATTAAAGTGATAGGAGTAGATGCTTATGGGTCTGTGATACAGAAGTATCATGAAACTCGTGAGTTTGATGCTAGCGAAATTTATCCATATAGAATAGAAGGATTAGGAAAAAACTTGATTCCTACTGCCATAGATTTTGATGTTATAGATACGTTTGTAAAAGTATCTGATGAGGCTAGTGCTCATAGTGCAAGAGAAATTGCGCAAACAGAAGGACTATTTGTAGGATATACTAGTGGAGCTGCTATTCAAGCTTTAAAACAACTTGAAACTGAAGGAGAATTTGATAGCGACAGTAGAGTTGTCGTTATTTTTCCCGATCATGGAAGCAGATATATGAGTAAAGTATTTAGCGATAAGTGGATGCGTGATCAAGGCTTTTTTGATAGTAAGAACATGGAAGAAGTACAAGCAATAGAATATATTAAATAACTCAATAATAATGAGTGTATATCATATAAAAAACTCCTGCAAATGTGTGGGAGTTTTTTTATGTTTAGCGCTTAGTTGATTATAATTTTGAATTAGGTCAACATATATTATTTATGTAGTTTTGCATTTCGTTTGAAAATTTGAATATGAAGGACTTATTTGATAAGATATACAAGGATAAAGGACCATTAGGAAAATGGGCATCAGTAGCAGAAGGTTACTTTGTTTTTCCTAAACTAGAAGGACCTATTTCTAATCGTATGGGATTTCAAGGAAAAGAAGTAATTACTTGGAGTGTCAATGATTATTTAGGGCTAGCTAACCGTCCAGAAATACGTGAAGTTGATGCGCAAGCAGCTGCAGACTATGGAAGTGCTTACCCTATGGGGGCACGTATGATGAGTGGGCACACAGAACTTCACGAGCAACTACAAAACGAACTTGCAGCTTTTGTAAGTAAAGATGCAGCGTATCTTTTAAATTTTGGATATCAAGGAATACTTTCTACCATCGATGCTTTAGTAGGGAAAGATGATGTAATCGTATATGATGTAGATACACATGCGTGTATTATAGACGGTGTTCGTCTACATATGGGTAAACGATTTACCTATAAGCATAACGATATGGAAAGTATCGAAAAAAACCTTGAACGTGCTACAAAAATAGCAGAACAAACAGGAGGAGGAATTCTTGTGATCTCTGAAGGAGTGTTTGGAATGCGAGGAGAGCAAGGTAGACTTAAAGAGATTGTTGCTCTTAAGAAAAAATTTAATTTCCGCTTATTAGTAGATGATGCTCATGGTTTTGGAACTTTAGGAGCTACAGGAGCTGGAGCTGGAGAAGAGCAAGGAGTGCAAGATGATATAGATGTGTATTTTGCAACATTTGCAAAATCTATGGCAAGTACAGGAGCTTTTATTGCTGCTGATCAGGAAATTATAGATTATTTAAAATATAATTTAAGATCTCAAATGTTTGCAAAATCATTGCAAATGCAATTGGTTGTCGGAGCTCTTAAAAGACTAGATATGTTACGTACAATGCCAGAACTTCGTGAGAAGCTTTGGGAGAATGTAAACGCATTGCAAGGAGGACTAAAGGAAAGAGGTTTTGATATAGGAACTACGCAAAGTTGTGTGACTCCAGTATATCTTAAAGGAAGTATTCCTGAAGCGATGGCACTTGTAAAAGATTTACGAGAGAATCATGGAGTATTTTGTTCTATCGTAGTGTATCCTGTAATACCAAAAGGATTGATACTTTTACGTATGATACCTACTTCATCTCATACACTTGTAGATGTAGAAGAAACATTGAACGCATTTGAAGCCATTAGAACGCGTCTTGAAAATGGAACCTATAAAAGATTGTCTGCAGGAGTAGAAGCTGCTCTAGGCGCTTAAAAATGTAATTATAATTAATAGTAAGACCGATTCTAAGTAATTAGAATCGGTTTTTTGTTTTCTGTAGTTGAATAACACCCCTGTTGCTTGTTTTGCACCTATTTTGGGATCTTATTTTTGACTGTATGAATAGGAGAATTAGGTGGTATAAAAAAGCCCCTCATTTCTGAAGGGCTTTACGCACTAATAAACTAAGATTTATAGGTCTATCGTAATCGATCTACAGATTTTACGAGATCTTCATCACGCTTAATAGCCTTATTTGCTAAGGCTAGTAAAACGATAGAAATAAGCGGGATGATCATTCCAATACCCTTCTCAAGAACCGCCGTTCCTCCGGATAAGATTTGTGATCGGTATATCAATACACCCAATAAAACAAAGTTTAGTATCATTGTCAGTCGTCCTATAACAAACTGATTTTGTCTCTTTTTATATAAAAATATAGTAATCAGTGATAACACACCACTAAGAACAAAAAGTCCTAAAATGATGGGACTATCTTTAGCATAAACAGCAGTGCCGTCAGAATTAGCATAAAGGCTAAAAACAAATGGTAAGGCTATAGAAATAATAAAGGCTAATGCCAGATATATAGATTGTATACGTTGTATCACTTTATAAAAATAATTTCAGTTGCAAAAATAAGTTTCTTTTATGAGTTATTTGGAAAAGTTTAAAAATAAAATTGTATCATTGTAATGTAATAACGTATAAAGCTCTCCGCTTTTTATTTTCTTGCTAGTTTATTTATCGATTTCTTCTTTCGATATATTTTCAAAAAAATCACACAATTATTAATTCACTCTAGTTACTAGATGTTTGACATTACAGAATTAAAAGCAAAAAAACTTCCTGAATTACAGGAAATCGCAAAAGGTATTAAGGTTCCTAAGTTTAGGACTTTAAAAAAATTAGATTTAGTCTATAAGATTTTAGATGTGCAAGCGGCTGAACCTGAAAAGGTTGCTAGCACTGCGGCAGCTAAAGCGACTAAAAATGAAACTCCTAAGCCAAAGCCACCTAAGTCAGTAAATCCAAAACCAGAAGCACCTAAGCCAGTAAGAGCTGATGTGCCTGTGAAACGAGAAAGCGCTGATACTCAAAATAAACCTTCTAGAGATAAGCCTCAACGAGCTCGTACTCAAAAACCTAAAGGCAATAGACCAGAAGGAAATAAACCTTCATCAGGAAATAAACCGACAGAAACGGTTCATAATAAAGATTCTCGTAAAAAAGACGAGAAGACTAAACCTGATCACCATACGAATAATAAAGGTAAAGAGAAGAATGCAGATGCTCCTGTTCAGGAGCAGAAAGAGCAAAAATCTCGCGATCATCAAAAAGATAATCGTCAGAATAACCAGAATAATCGTAATCAGAATCAAAATCGTAATCAGAATACGAACCGTAACCAAAATCAAAATCGCAATCAAAACCGTAATAACGGAAATGGTAACAAAGATAGCCGTAATCGCTATCGTGAGCCAGATTTTGAATTTGAAGGGATCATTGAAAGCGAAGGCGTTTTAGATATCATGCAAGATGGATATGGGTTTTTAAGATCATCAGATTATAATTACCTAGCGTCTCCAGATGATATTTATGTATCACAATCTCAAATACGATTGTTTGGTTTAAAAACAGGAGATACTGTATTGGGTGTTATACGACCTCCAAAAGAAGGAGAGAAGTATTTCCCATTGATTAAAGTATCTAGAATTAATGGATTAAGTCCTAATATCGTAAGGGATAGAGTCTCTTTTGAGCACTTAACTCCCTTGTTTCCTACAGAAAAATTCAATATAGCAGAGCGACAGTCTAGCATCTCTACACGAATAATGGATATGTTTGCACCTATAGGGAAAGGACAACGTGGTATGATTGTATCGCAGCCTAAGACTGGTAAAACCATGTTGCTTAAGGATGTGGCAAATGCTATTGCTGCAAATCATCCAGAGGTATATCAAATGATTCTTTTGATAGATGAGCGTCCAGAAGAGGTGACAGATATGCAACGTAATGTGAAAGGAGAAGTAGTAGCTTCTACTTTTGATAAAGAAGCACACGAGCACGTAAAAGTAGCAAATATTGTTCTTGAAAAGGCAAAACGCCTTGTAGAGTGTGGTCATGATGTAGTGATCTTATTAGATTCTATTACACGTCTAGCGCGTGCTTATAATACGGTGCAACCAGCTTCAGGTAAGATACTTTCTGGAGGGGTAGATGCAAATGCATTACACAAACCAAAACGTTTCTTTGGAGCGGCTCGTAATATAGAAAATGGAGGATCATTAACTATTATTGCAACGGCTCTTACTGAAACCGGATCAAAAATGGATGAGGTGATTTTTGAAGAATTCAAAGGAACAGGTAATATGGAATTACAATTGGATCGTAATATATCGAACCGTCGTATTTTCCCTGCTATCGACCTTACTTCTTCAAGTACACGTCGTGATGATTTATTACATTCTAAAGACACGACGCAACGTCTATGGGTACTTCGTAAGTATCTTGCCGACATGAATCCTGTAGAAGCGATGCAGTTTATGAGCGATCGTATCAGAAGTACACGAAACAATGAAGAATTCTTGATTTCAATGAATCAATAATTTTAATTACATATATAACATATTAAATCCCCTTAGTAATGAGGGGATTTTTTTTGTTTTACGCTTTCGCGAAAGCGCACTCAGTCATAAAATGTGTAGATTTATGGCTAGTAATTACTTAAAAAGAATTGATTTTGGTAAAATGTATAAACAATTAATCTTCATCTAACAAATCGGGTCTACGTTCTTTGGTATGTAGATATGCTTGTTCTTCACGCCAAGCTTCTATTTTAGGGAAGTTACCACTCGTTAGTAATTCAGGGACTTTCCACCCTTTATAATCGGCAGGTCTTGTATAGATAGGGGGTGCTAATAGTCCATCTTGAAAACTATCGGTAAGTGCCGAAGTTTCGTTTCCTAAAACACCAGGAATCAAACGTATTACAGCGTCACAAAATATTAAGGCACCTAATTCACCTCCACTCAATACATAATCACCAATAGAAATCTCTTTTGTGATAAAATGATCACGTACCCGCTGATCTACTCCTTTGTAATGACCACAAAGTATGATGACGTTTTCTTTTAGGGACATCGTATTTGCCATCCCTTGATTCAGAGTTTCACCATCAGGAGTCATATAGATGACCTCGTCATAGGTGCGCTCTGATTTTAACTTTGAGATACATTTGTCTATGGGCTCTATCATCATTACCATGCCAGCACCACCTCCAAATTGATAATCATCAATTTGTTTATAGTTATCTGTTACATAATCTCTAAGATTATGAAAATGCACTTCTACGAGTCCTTTAGCTATAGAACGCTTCATAATAGAAGCTTCAAATGGGCTCTTCAGTAAATCGGGAACAACGGTAATGATATCTATACGCATGGGTAATTTTACTTTCTGAGTTATGGTGTGCTGAAAAAAATGTATATCTATATTTATGATAATGAAACTAAAACCTCTTCAGAAGTAGCACTATGGTCTTCTTTAATAGTGGTTAATAGGTATTCCATCTTAGTATATTCTTTAATAATTAATATGAGGAGTATTGCTGCTGCTATAGAGAAAAAGGACATAAACATACTTATAGAGATGCTTTGTATGTACTCTTCGGCAGTTTCAGCTCTCATGTACATACGTGTAGCTATATTGTTTCCTATACTTGAAATAATCCATAATGCCCACCAGATGCTTATGATACCTAATTCTCTGTTGATATAATTTGGTATTTTTGGGCTGAGTATTTTATTGGTTTTTTCCCACAACTCTTCCATAATTTGTTTAGGTTTAAACAAGCTGTATATGGGAACAAACCAAGAACCAGCAGCCCAACCTCCTCCACCATCAACACCCACCCC
>CAKZKZ010000570.1 GCA_937124495.1 uncultured Dokdonia sp.
CTTCTTGCTACTGCAAAAAGATTAGAAACCCATTCTCTTATTTTAGGACCATCAAAAGATGGAGGCTTCTATCTTATAGGGTTACATAAATCACAGTTTGACTCAACGCAGTTTTTACAATTGCCATGGCAAACCAACATGCTTGCAAAAGAACTTCTACATACATACACTTTTACAGGAGGTCAAACACAAGCACAAGCTTACTTACTTACGACATTAGAAGATATTGATGTCGCTATAGATATCAACACAATTATAGCAGGGCTTCATACAATAGTAAATAGAAAACTAAGGCAACTATTAGAAGGTAGTATTGCTACAATCCATACAATTACTACAAAAGCTTCTGTTTTTATAGATACATTTTATAAAAACCGATACTACAACAAAGGATCTCCTAAACCTATCCTCACTTAAAACCACATACTTTCACAGGTATGATTTGCTTACAACGTAAGCAAACTAGGTAGACACCACACCCAATATACACATGCATTTTTCAATTTAAAAAATGCCCAACATTAGAAATCGTCTATTGATGAGACTATTTATTATCATCTTCTTTTTTACAATATCTCCATTACTTGGGCAAGAATCTATTGATCTTGTTTTAAAAAAGTACAATAGTCGTACGGTCCCCTATATTTCGGTAGAACAGCTTCATAAAAATGAAGATACATATCTGATTTTAGATACTCGTAAGGAAGAAGAGTTTTTGGTAAGTCATATTCCTAATGCAGTTTGGAGTAGTGAAAAATTGGATGCATCCGCTTTCGCGAAAGCGTACCCAGACACATCACAACACATTGTAGTCTATTGCTCCATAGGTGTACGTTCCGAAAAATTTGGCGAAAGCCTACAAAAATTAGGATACACACATGTGTACAATCTCTACGGAAGCATTTTCAAATGGAAAGACAAAGGATATACTGTCATCAACCATCAAAAAAAACCTACTGATAGTGTGCATGTATATAGTAAAGAATGGGCAAAGTATTTACAAACAGGTATCAAAGTATATAACTAGTGAATTCAGAAAATAAACATAACATCCTATTAGTATTTACCCGTAATCCAGAATTAGGGAAAGTAAAAACGCGTCTTGCCAAAGGTGTTGGACAAGAAAATGCATTGACCATTTACAAACAATTATTACAACACACGCATGACGTTGTCATAGAAAATAATTGCACAAAAAGAGTTGGCTATTCTGTCAAGGTGAGAGAAAATGATCTTTGGGAAGCATCGCTTTTTGAAAAATTTCAACAAGAAGGAGAAGATTTAGGGCAACGCATGAAGCATGCATTCTCTCAAGCTTTTTCTGACGGTTATAAAAATGTGATTATTATCGGAAGTGATCTTTATGATCTGCAACCTCATCATTTAGAAGAAGCCTTTGATGCATTAGCAACACACGATACCGTTATTGGTCCTGCTAAAGATGGCGGTTATTACTTATTAGGCATGAGAAATCTCATTTCTGACGTTTTTAAAAATAAAGAATGGGGCGGTGACTCCGTACTTAAAGATACATTAGAAAACTTAGCTCCATATACAGTCCATACATTAGAAGAACTTAATGATATAGATTTTGCTGAAGATTTAAAACCATATCAAGAATTTACCGAGTACATAATAACTAATTAAAAATTACAATCATGAAAAAAACTACAATCGCACTTATTGCATTTATTTTAATCTCATCTATAACACAAGCACAATGCTTTAGAGAAGGAGCTCTTGCAGCAGTAGATGATCCTGATGATTATCCTGTAGAAGGTACAGCATCTATAAGATTTGAAACAGATGGAACCAAACAAGTAATCTTTGCAGATGATTTTGCAACAGTACAAGGAATAGAATTACGCGTATTCCTAACTACTACAGAACGTCTCGATCAAGGAGGCACAGAGGTGCAAGTAACAACAGAACCTTTACAAGATGATAATGGAGGACAAGATATGAATGACCCTATTACAGGAATGAAAACATTTGATGTGCCAGACAGCGTAAATCTTGGTGATTTCTCATATATCATTATACAATGTGTACAAGCTGATGTATTATGGGGACGTGCTACATTAGGAGATAATCAAGGAGCAGATTGTGCTACGCTAGCTGTTGAAAATAACAGCTTTGATACTGTAAATATATCTCCAAACCCTATGCGAGATCAATTTTCAATCTCTGGACTGACAACACAAAACAATGAGATTGTGATTTATGATGTTGTAGGAAAACAAGTTCACGCACAACAAGATATTACCAACCAAACCATATATGTGCCTTCTTTAAAAACAGGTTTATATATGATGGTCATCACTTCAGAAAATCAAAAAACAACAAGGAAACTGATTGTTCAGTAAGCATAAGTATATATTATGATAAAAATCATTCAAGAGACTACAGAGTACCTTCAAAAAAAAGGGTTTGATAATCCTGAAATAGGAATTATTTTAGGAACAGGATTAGGACAACTATTAGATAGTGTCACCATTATCAAAGAAGTAAGTTATAATCATATCCCAAATTTCCCAACAGCCACTGTTGAGTTTCATACTGGAAAATTAATTTATGGAACACTTGAAGGCAAAAATGTAATCGTAATGCAAGGGCGCTTTCATCTATATGAAGGCTATTCCCTTACAGATGTTACGTTTCCTGTACGTATTATGCATGCATTAGGCATTAAAAAATTATTAGTGTCTAATGCTGCAGGAGCAGTAAACCTCAACTTTAAAAAAGGAGAATTAATGCTTATTGATGATCACATCAATTTACAAGGAGGATCACCTCTTGCATTTAAAGGAGTTGAAAAACTAGGGGAACGCTTTACAGACATGAGCGCTCCTTATGATCCGACAATGAATGCTTCTATAGAAAAAATAGCAACAGCAAACGGAGTTAACTTACACAAAGGTGTATACGCATCTGTAGTTGGACCTCAACTAGAAACAAGAGCTGAATACAGATATCTGAAAATTATAGGAGCAGATGCTGTAGGAATGAGTACGGTACCAGAGATTATTGTTGCAAATCATTTAAACCTTCCCGTAAGTGCTGTATCTGTATTAACAGATGAATGTGGTCCTGATCATTTAGACCCTGTAGATATTCCAGAAATTATAGCTATGGCAGGAAAAGCAGAGCCGGACTTGATTACATTATTTACAGAATTAATAAAAACTTTATAAAGACAATCCCTTACTATTTTATAATAAAACAGACAGAAATATGAGTTATTTAGATGCCACAGTAGACGTATATAAAGAAGCCGCATTAACCCCAGATGTAGGACTTTGCTGCACAACAAACCCAATTTGGGAACTACCAGGATTAAAGATTCCTAGAATTATGCAAGAAATGAATTATGGATGTGGTAGTACCGTGAATGCAAGAGATCTTACCAATGAACCAAAAATGCTATATGTAGGTGTTGGAGGAGGCATGGAACTTTTACAGTTTGCTTATTTCAACCGAAACAAAGGAGGCGTTGTAGGTGTAGATGTTGTAGATGAAATGCTCGAAGCTTCTCGTAAAAACTTTGTGGAAGCAGAAGAAATGAACCCTTGGTTTAAAAGTGACTTTGTCGATCTTAAAAAAGGAGATGCACTTAATTTACCTGTAGACGATAACTCCATTGATGTTGCCGCTCAAAACTGCCTTTTTAATATATTCAAAGCAGAAGATTTAAAAAAGGCCATCGAAGAGATGTACCGTATACTAAAGCCTCATGGACGCCTTGTAATGAGTGACCCTACGTGTGAGCAACCTATGAATGAAGAATTACGTAATGATGATAGGTTACGTGCGCTGTGCTTAAGTGGTAGTCTCCCTATTGCTGAATACGTAAAAGCACTTACAGATGTAGGTTTTGGAACTATAGAGATTAGAGCTCGTAAACCATATCGTATTCTGAATCCTGCAGATTACCCTACAGATGAGCTTATCTACATAGAATCTATAGAAATTGCAGCTATCAAAGATCCTATGCCAGAAGATGGTCCTTGTATATTCACAGGAAAAGCGGCTATTTACTATGGTAGTGAAGATTATTTTGATGACAAAAAAGGACATGTTCTTTTAAAGAATCAGCCATTAGCTATTTGTGACAAAACAGCAAAAGATATTGCTAATTTAGGACGTGAAGACATCTTTATTAGTGAATCTACCTACCACTATGATGGAGGTGGTTGTTGTTAATTCTCTTATAGAAAAATAGTAAAAAGGATAGCCTAGGCTATCCTTTTTACTATTTATCATTCTTAGATTGAATTAAGAAATAGGAACTTGTATTTCATATTATAAAAACTACAGTTTGTTTTCAGTTGTTGCGTTTATTGCATCATCTGGATATTTTCCGTTCACATAATTTCTTGTGCGATTTTGACAACCGTTTTCATCACAATAGCTCATTGTGCATCCTTCTTTTGGAGTCTCACAAAAGATCAAGGATTTCTTTTTCCATCGTTTTGTTGTTTTACGTAGGTTCTAATCCTACAGGTTTTAGTTTGTTTAATGATTTATATTTTTTACAAAAAGGAACACCTCATAGTGACCCCTTAGATCCCACATCGAAATATGTTTTAGATGTTTCTACGACTACTACTCTTTTTATATTGAGTTACATTATTATTGCTTGTAATTGTCTTTAGAACAATATTTAAAAAGTATAAATAGCTACAGTTATATATTAATTCTTCACGCTTATGAAACACATAAACACGTATTTTAAATCGTTATTGTTTACTTTCTTTTTAATCTTTAACCTTACTATTATTAATTTTTAAAATTTATTACTATGTTAAAAAAACTTTCAAATCTCGGTCAAATTCTAAGTAAAAATGAGGAATCATCTATTAATGGAGGAAATGTTGGTGCTTTTTGTCCTGGTTGGTGCCCTTCTGGAACATTCCGATGTAATTGTTCTGGTGGTAGTTTCTGCGCTTCTAGTGTAAGTATTTGTCTTAATATTTGTGGAACAGCTCTAGAATAGATAGACTTTTTTTTGTTTTCTTATTTCTCTCATACCTATTCTTTTAATAGCAATGTGCATTTTTTGCACATTGCTTGATTACTACAGATTAAAATTTTACTATTTTTGAAGTGTAATAAGATTCTTTTTAGGACACCGTACATCAGTTACCAACTTTTGAAAGAGAAAATAGAAAGTGTGCAGGACTCACTGACAGCTAGGTTTTTCTGTCTTATTATATCTTTTAACCCTACAGTTAATTTGTTCTTATTCTTAATTTAGTTTCCCTTATTAAATCTTCGAGATTCCCCATTTTAAGTATGATATAGAGGTTCTATAATCTAAAAAATAATATCCTCTTAGATCTTCAACTCCACCAACAAAATAATAATTACACCTTGATCATCCATTGAACAATTATTTAACCTACTAGGTCGTAAATCGAGCAAAATTGAATACTCAATGAAATCCATATAAATGGCGCATATTATAGCTATGATCATATCCTACTGTTTTAAAAGTTGTTTTTATATTTACGTAGTGGTAAGATTCACAATTGTGACGTTAAACGCCAGTGTTCCCTAAATCTATTAAATGGATATTAGCAGGTGGCATTTCCTGAGTCAGTTGGCTATCCAGTTTTATCACTTTTTACCGATCTTTCCTGTGATATAATTATACAATTTAATAGGACTACCGAAGTAGTTATGTAATAACAACTATTCTAAGTTTACATTTACACAAACTGAAAATAAAATATTGCTTCAAAAATGGATACCATTGAGATTATCTTCTTTCATTATATTTATAGAAAAATATTTTGTACGACTAATAACCAAACAATAATTACTATCCACTTCTATACTGCTAGTACTTTATGAACAAGCTCCCAATAATGTACATCTCATCTCACAAATAGATAACAGGACACATTACAAATACTTATTAATTCTATTAGTTGTTAAGAACTCTAGAGGAAATAAATATCCTATTATGTAAAGTATGGCGTAAATTTTGGACTACTCCTATGTAAATAATATATTTTTACGAAGAATATTTGTATTAAAAGTATACCCCATAAAATCAAACAAATGAAATATCACATACTCATAGTAACCCTCATAACCTGTCTATTAACGGCTTGTGGTGGAAGCAAAAAAATAGTTAATACAGAGCAAGTAAAACAGGTTACTACTGTAGAAGAAGAAAAAGAAACGGTGATTGAACGTGAAGCTCCTGAAGTTGAAAAAGACATGATGGATACGCCAAAAGAAGCTCCTAAAAAAGATATTACAATCGTCCCAAACACAGATGTAAAGCCAAATGATGAGATCATGGCAGATTCACCTGTTCCAGAAAAACTACCACTAGAAGCTTTTGATCATACCAGTTATGGGGAGCTAGTTGTAAAATACGTATCTACCGAAGGAAATGTAGATTATGATGGTTTTAAAAGGAACTGGGGTTCTTTAAGAAATTATATAAAAGCCTTGAGCGAAAACATGCCTACTGATCAATGGACAAAAGATGACAAATTAGCCTATTGGATGAATGCATATAATGCCATGACCGTAGATCTTATCCTTCGTAATTATCCGTTAGAAAGCATTAAAGACATTAAAGATCCTTGGGGACAACGCTTCTGGAAATTAGGAGATAAGTACTACAACCTTAATGAAATTGAACATAAAATATTACGTAAAATGGGAGATGCAAGAATCCATTTTGGTATTAACTGCGCATCATTCTCTTGCCCACCTTTATTAAACGAAGCATTTACTGCTCAAAAAGTCGATACACAATTAGACCTACTAGCTAGACGTTTTGTAAATGACAAACAACGTAATACAATTACAGCAAATAGTATTGAAATCTCAGAAATTTTCAATTGGTTTGCAAAAGATTTTAAAACGAACGGATCGGTTATAGACTTTTTAAACAAGTATTCTGAAACTCCAATCAATGCAAAAGCAAAAAAGAGATTTAAAGAGTATAATTGGTCACTTAATAAATAAACATATTTGGGAACACCCAAAATTTCGATACTAATACCTACGCTTAATGAAGCCGAGAATATTTCTCGGCTTTTGAAGCATCTAGATGTTAGTAAAACAACAAATACCCCTTTAGAGATTATTGTTATAGATGGAGGCAGTGAAGATAATACCGCCGCCGTCATCCAGAAATACATTCAACAGAACAACACAGATTATATTACGATCCTAACAAGTCAAAAAGGACGCGCAAAACAAATGAATGCAGGAGCTACCATTGCAAAAGGGGAAATTCTTTACTTCTTACACGCAGATAGCTTCCCTCCTAAAGGTTATGATCAAAATATTATAACTGAAGTATCAAAAGGTAATCTTGCGGGATGCTTCAGGATGCGTTTTGATAGCAACCATATATGGTTACGCCTTGCTAGTTGGCTCACTCAATTCTCTTGGAGAGCTTGTCGAGGAGGTGACCAAAGCCAGTTTATTACAAAAGAATTATTTGAAGAACTAGGCAAATATGATGAACGTTTTATTATTTATGAAGATAATGACCTCATTAATAAATTATATGCTCGCAACGAATTCACAGTCATTAATAACAAAATAACCACCTCTTCTAGACGCTATAAAAACAATGGCATCTGGAAACTACAATATCATTTCTGGGCTATTTATGTAAAAAAATGGTTTGGCGCTTCTGCCGAAGAACTACACGAGTACTATAAAAAGAAAATTACTTCTTAGTACTACCTCATAATGTAGGTTAGCATACACTTCTTTATCTTAGAGGTGTGAAATCTATAGAGTATATTTTAATTATTTTATTATCTGTAGGAGCATTCCAAGGGATTGTATACGGTATTATTTTATGCCAAAAAAAAGGCTTACACTTTTATGCAAATCGTTTTCTTGCCACGATCCTTTTCTTTTTTTCGTATAGATTATTGGTAGAAACCAGTAAAATATTTGGATATGTTCGTTATGATTTTTGGTACCAAGTCCTACTAGAATACAATTGGATATACGGCACACTACTCTACTTCTTTGTTAAGAGTTATGTCAACCCTGATTTTCGCTTAAAGCGAAAAGACTACATTCATTTTTTACCTGTAGCTATCGAAATTGTTTGGAGTTTCTTTATCAAAGCACAAAACTTCTATTGGGATGGCACCAGAGAAAGCCTCTCTTGGCTTGGTTATTATGGATATATGGCTTGGATGCTCTATCCTACCATGTATATCATCTCTAGCGGACTTCTTATTTATTATACAAATAAGTCTCAAAAAATACTTTCGCAGCTTCCTAAACTTGCTAATTATGAGCCTATAGAAGGGAAACTTAATTGGATTCGTCGTGTCGTAAAAGTCATTAATATATTTGCAATGATCTATATTCTGGTCATCCTTATAGATTACTTTTTCTTCAATTTTGCAAGTAATCTATTTTACGGACATCCTGTATTTATAGGCATGGCAATCATTACCTATTGGTTAGCGATAGAAGGGTTTTCTAGACGAAAAGATGCAGCTCTCAAACCTATTCCTCAATTATCCGACAAAGAGCAAAAACAATTAAAAGAAATAGCCGTTTCGATACAGAAAATAATGATGGAAGAATCTTTATATAAAGATCCTGAATTAACGTTAAGTACGCTTTCGCGAAAGCTAAACCAGAAACCATACCTCGTGACAAAATCTTTAAATAATATCTTAAAGAAAAAATTCACGGATTACATCAATGAACTTAGAATAGAAGAAGTAAAACGAGTACTTCAAGATCCTAAAAATAATAAGTACACCCTACTTTCTATAGCGTATGATGCAGGTTTTAACTCAAAAGCTTCTTTTAATAGAGCCGTAAAGAAGATCACAGGAAAACCCCCAAGCAACTTAAAAACAAATAGTTAAAAGACTCAATTTTAAAATTGAGCCTTCAAAAAAGTGTCATTACCAGAATTGAGACGACTGGTCTCACTTCATACCGCATCTTTGTGCCAACCTATAAAAAGCGTAAAAGATGAAAATGTATCTCACTCTCTGTTTTATACTAGTAACAACCATTGTTTTTGGACAAAGAGACTGGACCGGTCCTACTGGAAAAGAACCAGTGCCAGAAAAATTTAAAAACCTACCCAGGACTATAGAAGTAATCAACTTTCCAAAAGAAAATGATCCCATAAAAGTAAATGATCAATACTACTGGAAACATATTACCTCCATAGTCTCTAAAGAAAGTCCAATCACAATCATAGAATATGGTGCTTATCTATTTTATGACGGACAATGGAATCTAAGACAATCCTATCCTCTTAAAAAGCTTGATAAAACATTCGGCACAAAACAACAACAACTCTTACAAGCACAACCTTATACTTGGACAGATAACTGGCGTGTAGACAAAAACCCATATGCAGGCTGGGCGATGTGGTATTTCAT
This sequence comes from uncultured Dokdonia sp., assembly GCA_937124495.1. Lineage (GTDB taxonomy): Bacteria > Bacteroidota > Bacteroidia > Flavobacteriales > Flavobacteriaceae > Dokdonia. The sequence goes on from CAKZKZ010000570.1 coordinate 9,408, forward strand.
AGGCACTACTGCTAACGGAGAGACTGTTTGCGGCTATGATACCATACATACAACAAATAACATTTTAAAAAATTAAACAGATGAAAACATACATCACACTATTATTTTTAAGCATCTCAACGTTCCTACTGAGTCAAGAAACCTATACAATTACGCAAGACAGTAAAACACTCACCTGGGGAGGAAAAGCAGCTGTAGGAGGTTATGCTCCTGAAGGTACATGACAAATCAAAAATGCTACGAGTACCTATGCAAACAATACGATAAGTGCCCTTGAAATTATTGTTGATATGACAAGCCTTTATCAAGAAAACAAACAACTCTCTGGACATTTAAGAGCTAAAGACTTTTTTCATGTAAAAAAACACAAAACTGCTGTTTTTACTATTGAAGAACCTCTTGAAGTCACAAGTAAAAACTGTATCCTTAACGGAACGATGACCATAAAGGACACAAGTAACAAAGAACAAGTAAAAGTTACTATCACAATGCAAGAAGGTATTATCTCTATTGCATTTGACCACAAAATGGACCGAACTACGTATGGCATTAACTATAACTCTCCATCTATATTCAAAAGTTTAAAAGAAAATGTAATCGCAGATGATTTTACCCTTAAGGGAGCCTTAGCCTTTACAAAACAATAAAGCCTCTACAGATAGAAAATCCCTTCTTTCATTTGTAGAAAATCAAAAGGTCTTCAAGCAAAAATACCTGAAGACCTTTTTAAGGTGTTTATTTTAATAATACAAAGATAGATTACAAATCACCTATCAACTCTATAAAAGTTCCATCAGGATCTTGTATCAAGATAAATGTTTTCCCATTAGGTAACTTTGTTGGGGTTTCTCCTAATGTAGGAATTTTATGCTTTTTAATACGCGTTATTGCGTCCTTCATATCTTTAGGAAAAATAGTAACATACTGCATTCCTGTATCATCTTGAATATATTGCTGTTTAGGATGTGTTGCCTCTTTTTTAAAGCTCATTAATTTCCACTCAGTAGCTGTAGGGCTATCTTCTAATTTAAGTACAGTTACTTGAAGAGGTAATCCACCTGTAAGACCTGTTCGATTTGCTATTTCACTTGTAACATTAAATCCTGGCACTTCGGTCATTCCTACAACATCTTTATAAAACGCGATTGATGCTTCTAAGTCAGAAACTACAACGCCTATACTAATAGCACTTTGCTCAAATTTTGCTTGCGCATGTATTGCCATACTTGCATTTATTATCATAAAAAAAAGCACTGTTTTTATTACATTTTTCATACGTATTGTTATATTTAAAAATACTGTCCAATTCCAAAGACCAAACCACTGGTCGCTCCTTGTGTAATACCATATCCATAATCGATTCTAAAAGTAGCATTAAATATCTTCTTATGTATAAAACGCATCCCTAATCCAGGATATACCCGTAAGTTTTGATCATCTCCAAAATCTCCAAAATTCCCTCCTGGATTACGCCAACTCCCAGCATCTATAAAAGCATTTCCTTGAACAACAAACCAAGGCTTATCTATAAATGTATATCGGTATTCTGTGTTAAGGACAACAACCCCTGTTCCGCGGTCAATGGTATTTCCTACACCTCTAACATTTAAGTTATTATCTACAGAAAAAGGAGCAAAAGGAGAATCTGCATTTGTTGCCAGACCTGCACGTAATCTACTTGCCCAGTTTCCTTTCTCTCCTACTCTTAAGAAATATTGAAAATCGTTCCACCATATTAAAAAGTCAGGTAAGGTTTCATTACTTGCAATCACATATTGGATATTGAAGGTGCTTTTAAAACCGGATATGTATTGATAATAATAATCTAACGTATCATATTCATAAACGCCTTTAAAAAGTAATTTATCTACTACAAGCTCTTGAGGTACTTGATCACTGGTAGCACCAGATAAGTACTCATAATCCTCTTTAAATATAGTCACGCCAGTCTCTATCCTATGCCGAAAATTAAAAGCGTACAACCCTAGAATCTCAAAAGAAGTATTATTGTATTTATAATCTGCAACACCGCTCTCTAAAAATACAGGTTCTTGTGTGGTTAAACTTTGAAAATTAAAAGCAAGTCCAATCTTATTATTAAACAAGAAAGGAGCTCTTAAATTAATTCCAAAAGAATTAAAAATATCTCTTTGATAGAAGCCACCAAAAGCGATGTTACGCCCTAATGTATTAAACTCATACAAGCCCACTCTATAGGCAAATTCATCATCATTGCTAGTATACACATTTAACTGAGGGTTAATCGTAAAGTTTTCTTCTATAGTATAAAAAACATTATACTTATTTTCACTAGAGTAAAAAACTTGGTAATACGCATGAGAAACTGCAGGAAGGCGCTTTAATCTTATAATATCATGATCCAAAACCGTAGAATCTAATACTTGATTTGGTTTTGCATCGCTTATTAATCTAACAAAAGAGCTTTTAAGGCGTTTATTCCCTTGCACCTTTACATCTTCTATATACTGTGCCTGAGCATACCCTTGTAAAGACAAGAATAAAAGGAAGAGTAGTAGTATAGATTTTTTAAGCATTAATCTTTATAATCTGAATGTATACGTAATTATTGAAAAGCTAAAGTTACTATTATTGTATCGTTTATTTTAAAAAAACTGTCCAATTCCAAAGACCAATCCACTCGTCTCATTTTCCCCTAATCCAAATCCATAATCCAATCTAATAACAGCATTAAAGATGCGCTTATGTATAAAACGCAGTCCCAATCCAGGATTCACTCGAATCGTACTCCCGTCAAAAAGTTGATTAACATCATTTCCTGGTGTACTCCAAGTTCCTGCATCTATAAAAGCATTACTTTGAATTACAAACCATCCTTTCTCTAACAACGTATGCCTATATTCTGTATTAATCACGACAGAAGCAGTTCCACGATCTACAGTATTCCCTACACCTCGTATATTGATTTGATTATCTAAAGCAAAAGGGGCAAAAGGAGAATCTCTATTTGAAGTATATGATAAACGCAATCTATTTGCCAGATTCCCTCGCTTTCCTATTCTGTAAAAATATTCTAGATCATTGGTTCCTACAAAAGCATCTTCTAAAAACTCTTCACTCCCAGAATTAAATATATACTGTGCATTCGCTTGATTTCTAAAACCAGAAACATATTGATACTCTATATCCAGATCATTAAACTCATATTCGCTTATAATTCCTACACTATTTGCCTCCAATTCATCTGGCAAGCCCAAATCTACTTGATCAGGTTGTACTCTATAATCTTGACTTCCTATAGAAAACCCTAGCTCTGCTCTATTATGAAAGTTAAATTCGTAAATCAAGCTTGCTTGAAAAGTTTTATTCTGAAATCTAAAATCTTCTGAAGTATCTTCTGAATCTGTAAAAATAGGCTCAAACGTGACATTATCTTGATAGTTAACGCCTATTCCAAATTTATTAGTAAACAAAAATGGAGCTTCCCAAAAAACACCAAAAGAGTCAAAAACATCTCTAGAATAAAACCCTCCTGCAATCTGTCCGCGACCAAAGAGGTTAAATTCAAATGCAGAAACTCTAACAGCCACATCTTCATCATTATTTGCTTGTGATACCCGTATCCCTGGAATAATTGTAAAATTTTCTACAATCGTATAAGTAAGCGTATAGTCTGTTTCAGAATTCTTAACAATGGTTGATGTTGCATTTGCAATTCCAGCTAATCTATTCAACCTATCTATATCTGTAGCTACTTTTAAGGAATCATAAACACTACCAGGCTTCACTTTAACCAGTCGTTTTAAAAATGATTCTTTAGTGCGTTTGAGTCCTTTAATTTCAATTTTTGTAACAATTGCCTCTTGAGATATTGCAAAAGAAGTGACCATTAAAACCAACAATAAGATGGTTTTTTTCATAGTAGTTTTTGTTTTGATGTTCAAGATTTTTTAGACGCGATTAAGGTCTAATAATTACAGATGACACCTATAAATCCGTAAAGATTTCAAATACCAAAAAAGTTAGAAGGTCGCTACAAATTCTGTTTGCAATAATGTATTCACCCAGTTATCTTCACTCACCCCCATAAGCGTAAATCCATACATAGAAGTATCTATCAAATTTGGTGGCATTTCTTGCGTAATATTGAGTACTACATTATTCAATTGATAGTATCTAAAATGAGGTTCAAAAGTATATGTCCCAGATAATAATTCGTTAGAAGCATCAGTGACTACTTGAAAATAAATAGCATCTGGAGCTTGCACAAGAGAATCCCAGATAAAAAGAGGCATTCCCGCTTGCGATTGATCAATAGTCACTGTTGTGCTAAAGATGGTATTCTGAGTTTTATGTTTTAAGAGTATAGGATTTGAGAGATGCAATTTTCCGCTTTCGCGAAAGCTTATAATCACCCATTTCTCTTCCAATGTTTGCCTCGTAAATGTTTTTAAATATCCATTAAAAAAATCTTCTTCTGGAAGATCTATTTGTACATAGTTTTGATACTCATTCTTATCTACACTTGCATTTTCTGTTTCAAAATAACGCAAATCTGTCGCACCTGGCCGTGGATATACATAGGCGACGATCTCATTTACATTTACAGAGCCCGACGCACAAGCTATTACATTATCAACCTCAACAGTATTTTGCGCTACTATGTCAGCCAATGTAGTACCTGTTTGATCGGTTGTGATATCGTCAGAATTACAAGCCGTAAGTAAAAACAAACACGCTAAGAATATATTAATTCTTCTCATAATACTCTTTTATGACGCTTTCCGCAGGTTTATTTTGAGGTGTAAATCTATTATCATCGCTTCCACCAGATCTAGAATGATGGATAAACCATTTCCAGATAAATCCCCCTGCAAACCAATCTTCTTTCCATAAAGCTTCAAAAGTTGCCTTTGTAGTATTTGCTTGTGCTTTTAAGTTTACAATTGTTAACGTACGATCTGAAGTCCACGGCTCTTTTGCCGTAAAATTGACACTGCGATATCCCCATTCTGTAAAAAGAATTTTTTTATCGTGTAGCTTTGAAAAAGTGGAAAGTTCTCCTTTCCACCATCGCCATCCATCCCTTCGGTAAGACTTTAGCAAAAAGCCTAACAACCCTCCCAGCCCGCCGCATTTGCCCACTCGGAAAGAGACAACAGCCGGACCTCTTCGGGCATCACGACGGCTTCGCACCACTAGCTTCACTGGTC
>CAKZKZ010000571.1 GCA_937124495.1 uncultured Dokdonia sp.
AAAAGCTGCAAAAAGATCATTGTTTTCGATAAAAAATTGACGACGTTCGGGTAAGTTTACTTCAAATCGACTTAAGTTGGTAATAACATTATCTACTTCTACTTGTGAAAAATCTGGATTTATGGTGACATCTAGATTAAGACTATCGCCTATGGTAAATTTTGCATCACCACCTACTTTAAGATCTATTGTTTCTTCGTCCGTTTCAAAATCTTTCCCAACGAGTGTATTTACATACGGAATCACCGATATAGGACTACGCGGACTACCTAGAGGTTTTTCAAAAACCATATCGCCCATGTAGGCTAGATTAAAAATAAACTGGCTTTGCGGAATTTGCATCCACGTATTTCGTTCGTTTCCTTGTGTGTCAAATTGGTAGGAGTTAAAACGCCATCTTGTTTCGCCTTCGCGAAATTTTAATGCAGAAAAAGGAATGGCCCATTCACAGATATAATATCCATCATATTTTTGAGTTTCTCCGACCCATTTGGTATCCCAACTTGTTGTAAAACCTCTTAAATCTGTGCCTCCTCCAGAAACAAGAGCTTCTCGTAAAACACCTTCTGGATTTGATCCAAAAAGGAAAGCATTAAAACCATCATTAAAGGTATCAAACATCAAAGTAATGTTATCGCTTCCACCTGCTCTAAAATCACGTCGTAGAGATGGAACAATATAATCATTAGCAGGTGCATAGACTTTAATTCCTACATATAACTTTTGGTCATCATACAAAAACCTGATTTCTGTTTGATTAATGGCTTGTATAGTATCTGTTGGAAAATACTCCCAAAAGTTTTTTGCGGGTTCTACTTGACTCCAAAGTTCTTCATCTAACTTTCCATCTATAACTATTTCTGAATCTATGTACTTTACAAAGACTTCTTTTCCTTGAGAATAGGATAAGAAAGTAGAAAATAAGGTAAGTAGAAGGAGTAATTTTCTATGCATGAAAGCAAATATAACAGGTAATTCTTCGTTAAAAATGCTTTTTATGATCCTTTTAACCAACTTTGACGAAGCCTCAATTCTGGACCTTCTTTAAAATATTGTAATTCAGTAATAGCTGCTTTATTAATTAGAGGTACAGTTACTTTGCCTGTTAGCGTCATCTCTTCATCTTCTCTTTTTATCGTAAAGCTAATCGCTTCTCCTTCTTTCCAAGAAGCAGATTGTGATATAAGGTTATATATGTTTGATACATCATATTCAGTACCATTGACGGCCTTTATAACATCACCTCCTTGTAATCCTAGTTTCTTAAAAAAGGAATGAAGTTCAATACCAGGTCTGATGAAAATAGTTTTGTCTGCTTGAGATGCATCTATATATGGAATCCTTGTTTCCATATCTAAAAAATATTGAGTAGGAACTCTTATGGTATTATATTCTAAACCTACTTTGTCAAAAAAAGCACTATAATTGATAGGAATGGTACCAATCACATGTTTTTCAAAGAAATCACCAATGGCAGGATATGTCATAGCTGTAATTTGTGGTATAATTGCATGATCTTCAAAAGGGCGATTAGGGCCATAACGATCTGTAAGCTCTTGCATAAGGCTTAATAATCCTCGTTGTCCACCACTTTTTTGGCGCATTAATATATCTAAGCACATTCCTATAAGTGCTCCTTTTTCATATACATTCCCGTAGTTAGAAGCATACGGTTCTTCTAAAATGTTTTCACTCATTTTAGTAAATGATAAGGAATCATTATAACTTTTAGAGTTTGTGATTTTACTGACGATAGTATTATAGAATTCAGTATTAGTAACAAGTCCTTGTTTTACTTGGAAGTGTTGAGCAAAATATTCTGTAATCCCTTCATACATCCATAAATGCTGACTCATTTCTGGGTTGTTATATTTAAATTTATGAATCTCTGTAGAGTGTAAGTTTAGAGGCGTTACGATATGAAAAAACTCATGAGCTACTACATCTATAATAGCACCATCCATTGCTTCTTTAGGTAACATTTCGGGTAAAACGACTACCGTTGATTTATGATGCTCTAACGCCCCAAAACCTTGTGCATCTTCAGGACCAACAGTACTTAAGTATAATAGTATACTATAGCGATCTGTTGTATTCATAGTCCCTAAATATTTTTTTTGAGCTTGCATCATGTTCTCAATGTTGGCTCTAAGGTCTGAAGCTTTTACAACATCATTTGGACTATATACACTTACTTCTATGGTAATACCTTCTATATCAAAAACCTCTTTATTAGGGGCATTATACATGATTGGGTTGTCAATTACTTCAAAGTAGCGTTTTGCTTGATAGCTATCTATTTTAATAGGCGTATCAAAAGTAGCTTTGGTATAAGCTGTATTTCCCTGTTTTGATAAAGACGTAGTCGCTCCAATCTCTTCAGGTCTGTTTATGTCTATATTATACGTGTATTCTTCTTGGTTTTTTATATAGCCAATAAGGCCGTGGAGATTGAGTAAAAACTGTTCTTTCTTTTTAAAATTAGTTCCAGAAGGAGAGAAGATATCATGCTCTGTTTCTATATCATAGGTGTCATTTACTTTATATTGAATATATCCAAGTTTGAGTGCGCCTTTGATGAGCCAAGTATTATCAGAAGTTTTCTCTACTTTTAACTTTGATCCAGTTTTAGAGAAAACTTCTAAATTCTCTATATACTTCCCAAAATCGCTATCCGTATAGGTGCCTGGGACTGTTTCAGGAATATAGAATGTAACATCATCCGTCGTTATAGTACCTGGTTGAATACGTACGTTTACTTTATCATCTATTACATCTACTAAATCTATAGCTACTTGAACACTGGTGTTTTTTGAGATTGTTGAGTTTTGTGTTGATCCACAAGAAATCATAAACGCAACAATAAGGATGTAAAAAGGTATCTTTTTCATAAATGAATTTTCTGAAATGTAAAAGTAAGAAAAGCGTTCTTTATTTATGTAACAGTTTACAAAGTGTTATGCTATTTTGTGATAAAATCTGTAATTGCATTGACAAGCTCTTTAGAAATTGGACGTTTTGGATCGTTGTATGATTTTGTGTTTTCTAAGCCGTCTTTTCCTTCTATGATACGTAATACGTGATTCATGTTTTCAATGAGTACCAATGTAGCATCAGGTTTTGCCTTTTTAAGAGCTTCTGCTTCTTTTGTATCTACTTGAATATCATTAGTTCCACTTATAATTAAGATAGGATTCTGTAATTTTTTAATCTCTTCTGTTGGAATATATTGCATCCAGCTCGCCATAAAAGGTTGTGATTCTGGTCTGAAAATAGATGATAAAGCAGGACTATAGTTTTTTACTTTTCCTTTTTCTTTTAATTGTGTAAATGCTTCTTGAGCTGTATCTGTAAGATCGGGCATTTGTAATGCTATCTGACTTAAAATAGCTTGATCTATGGTTTGTCCAGCACCAGCTAATGAAATATAACCTGTAACTTTTGATTGTTGTGCAGCAACCATACCGACTAATGAGCCTTGACTATGACCAATGATATAGATGTTTTTATATCTATTACGTTCTCTAAAGTAGTGTACAGCAGCAACAGCATCTTCTATAAAATCATCAAACCGTAACTTCTCTTCTTCTAATGCTCTTTTTTTGAGTAATGTAAGCACTCTTTTATCATATCTAAAAGTGGCTATGCCAGAAGCTGTTAATTCTTCGGCTAGTAAACGTAAAGAGTTATTACGTGTTAATTGTTGATTCCCATTTCTATCTGTTGGTCCAGAACCAGGAATAATGATGACTAAGTGATCAGTGGCTTCTTTAGGTTGTAATAATGTTCCATATACAAATTGATTTATTTTAACATCTCTCTCCACAGGAGTATTTTGTGCTAGAGCAAGGTTTGAAATCAAAAATGTAAGTGTAAAAAAATGTATGTATTTCATAAATTAAATATTAAAACCTGACCTAATTTGTAAAGGTACGGATTATGTATTGGTGAAAATGAAACGATTCTTATTACTAGTATAACAGTATGTCTTCATTTTCATTGTATTTTTACAAAAAGAAATAAATAATGAAATATAGTATCATCGCTTTGTTTTTATTGAGTTGCTCATTACTTCAAGCTTCAGAATTTGTATGGGGTAAGACTGGACACCGAACTACGGGTGCTATTGCTGAACAATACCTTTCACGAAAAGCAAAAAAAGAAATAAATAAATTACTAGACGGGCAGTCTTTAGCATTAGTTGCTACGTATGCAGATGATATAAAGAGTGATAAAAAATACAGATCTTTTGGTCCGTGGCACTATGTGAATGTTCCATTTGATAAGACGTATGATACGCATTCAAAAAATGACAGAGGTGATATTATACAAGGAATTGCTACCTGCGTAGGAGTTATTAAAGACGCCAATAGTTCTAAGGAAGATAAGGCTTTCTATCTTAAGATGTTGATTCATTTTATAGGAGATTTGCACCAACCTATGCACACAGGAATCGGAGAAGATAAAGGAGGAAATGATTTTCAGGTACAGTGGTTTAGAGATGGAACAAACTTGCATAGAGTTTGGGATACACAAATGATAGAACATAATAATATGTCTTATTCAGAGCTCGCTTCGACTATGCCAAAATTGTCAAAAAAACAAGTGGCACATTTACAAGAAGGAACAGCAAGAGATTGGATGGAAGATAGTCGTACGCTAGTTAAAGATATATATAGTAATACAAAAATAGGGGAGGAACTTGGTTATAAGTATATGTACCAATATTTTGATCCGTTACGTTCTCAATTACAAAAAGGAGGAATACGTCTGGCTGGATTACTTAATGAACTGTTTGGATAATTATTTATACTCCTAACAGGTTATTATTTTCTTTTAGTACGTTATTCTTATATTGTTTTGGAGTCATGTTATTGTATTTTTTAAAAATACGAGTAAGATGACTTTCATCTGTAAAACCTAATTGGTAGGCAATTTCCGATACAGTAAAATCGGTGTTTTTTAATCTGTATTTAATGAGATGGAATTTATACATCAATATATAGTGGTGTATAGATTCACCAGTTTTTTTCTTAAAATATAAGCTTATAGCACTATTAGTCATATTAAAGTGTGAAGCCAAAGAACTCACTTTCATGAGATTGGTTTCATAAACATTGTGTCGTATGTAAGCTAGGATTTGATCTATTGTAGTAGGCATGTCTTTATGAACTGCCTCTTTTATAGGTTGAAATTCTCTTGTAATGTTTCTTGCAATGACACTTAATGTGGTACTTACCATATTAGAAATGTTATGCTTATAAAATTCTTTTTGACTACTATACTCTTGATTGATAACATCATGAATATGCCAAATAAGTTTGCGGTCATATTTTTCTTTAATAATATCTCCTGGTAAAAGATTAGGATGATGTATAATCCTTTCTATACGATGTAACCAGTACGACCTATCAGGAAGGTTCATTTTACTAGAAAAAAGTAATTCTGTGAATTGAAAGTAACAGAAGGTAGTTTCTTCTTCTATTTCAAAGTGATGTCTGTCCTCCGGAGCGACAAGAAATATATCTCGTTCTTCGTAGGTGACTATAAATTCATTTATAAAATGTTTTCCTTTTCCTTCCTCTATAAAAATAATTTCAAAATAGTTTCTTGGCTCAGGATCTCTATGAAGTCCAGTTTTCGTTATTTTTTTTATAAGGAATGTATCATGTAAACTAAAACTGGTCATACTGATGTTTTGATTTTTACAATTAGTTAAAACTCCTTTTTGGTAACGAAAACGTTGTAGTTGTATTAATTACCAGTAAGTTACAAATTTTGTACAATTTTTAATAAAAAAAATACAAGAATTACTATGCGTGCTTAGTATAATTTTGCCCCGGTTAATAAAGTGATTTTCATGAGAGTAGAGGTGCTGTCACATATAGTCACAAGCTTTAAGATACGATTATTTATGTTAACATAAATAATATATCCTACAGCGATTTATAGTTTATAGATATCTTAATGAGAGAGATATTAAAAGTGTAGAAGTATTAGATAACAAATTTTTTACCTGACAGCGCCTCTTTTTCTTTTACAGATATTGCTTTATGGATACACTAAAAATTTATTCTATAAAAACAATTGTTTTGTTATATATATGTTCTATAACACAATAATTAACTGTTTTTTAGTAAGCTATAGAATATGTTGTTCATTGATACGATTAATGTTTCCCTTATATCCATACAACGTTTAAACACAGTATAGATAAACATATATAAGAATTTTTGCTACTTGTAATGTCCCCCAATGTATATATTTTGATTAAAATATATACGATATGATTTGGAACGAAGATTTAGTTTTAAATAGAACGCCCCTGATGTTCTGTTTATCTGGCTTCGTTCTAGATTTAATACAAATCGAATGGCTTTCACCCCCTGATTGTTCGGAATGTAAGATTTATTCTTGGTTCCACAAATTTCGAAGTCTTTGGTACTTGATGCTGCCAGTTGTGCTGTGTAGCATCTTTCATAAGTAATAAACTTCCATGTTCTAGAGACATGGAATGTACAGAAGATTTAGCCTTTTTATCCCTAAATTTAAATACCCTGCTAGCGCCTAAACTCAACGAGGCAATAGTAGGGTTTTTTCCTAATTCCTTTTCATCATCAGCATGCCAGCCATTACTATCTTTTCCATCCCTGTAAAGATTCAATAAGCAGGTCGTAAACTCGGTATTAACAAGCATTTCTACTTTCTTTTTAATTTCGCTTAAAGCGAAAGTAAACGCTAGTGGATGCATCGTTATATTAGAATAAGAGTAGGGTAGGTGATTACTCGCATATAAAGACGTAAGGCGTGGTTGGGGATATACTTTCCCAAATACTTTAATATCATCTTGTTGCCAAGGGGTGTCCTTATATAGTATATTATAATAATGAGAAGCCTCTTCAGGAGTTAAAAAATCAGGATAATACATCACATGTGCTCCTGTTAAATTTAATTTTAGAGGTTCTGATGGAAATAATGACATCTTGATAATTTAGAGTTTAAAGATAAAAATACGCCCAATACATCAATCCAAACTGTAATAGAAATCGAAACCAAAGCACAGGTTTCGGGAACTTTTTATGAAATTTTTTATCTACAATCATATACCAATGTACAATAAGGAATACTATAAGCATCACAATAATGCCATATATAGCATACGTTCTCGTTTCTTTAAAACACAATGCGATTCCTAAGGTGATTTCAACGAGTCCACTTAGATACACCATTTGTAGTCCTGATGGAATATATCTAGGCATAATACTTAAAAAGGCTTTAGGCTTTATAAAATGCATACAGCCTATTGCTATATACATAGTGACCATGAGATATAAGTGCCAAGGAGTTTCCATATAAAATGAATATAATAATTAATGTTGTGTTTATTCTATCCTGGATTATGCAATAGGTTTTCTAGAGTAGAATACGGAATCAAATATAAATGACTTATCTAGATATAAAAATAGCCCTACAATTAACTTGCAGGACTATTTTAAATAAGATATAATGTATTTATTGCTTGATAACTCTTTGTGTTGTTATCCCAGCAGAAGTTTCTAATTTTAAAATGTAAACACCCGTTGCAAGATTGCTCATGTCAAGTGTGTTGTTGATTAATTGAACTCGAGTATTTCTACCAGCGATATCAATTAATGATACTCTTTCACTAGTAAGATCAGCAGGCATTGTTAAACTTAATTGTCCAGCTGTAGGCTTAGGATACAACGTTACGCTAGATAATAATTGATCTTGAATTCCTAAATTACTACAATCACCACCAAATAAGAAGTTGCCAAATAATTCTCCACTACCATTAGCACCCTCTAGTTCTATTGATCCAATAGGCTCATTTGCATAAAATCCAAAAAATGTTTGAGCGTTTGTAGGTGTGTCTGCATTGAAGGTGTCTATTAAGTCACCGCCTGGACTAAATACTCTAATTGCTGTTACAGGATCATTGTTTTCCCAAATATCAAATGCTACTGCCTGTGGTGACGGATCAAAGTCTATAATCGTGAAATCTGCAAAACTAGTAGATCCTACTAAGGGATCTGTATTTCCAATAGCTCCTGGAGCAATAAAAACAACACTTGAAGGAACTGCAGATGAAGAAACAGTAAAACCAGTTTCAAGTTCGTCAGCGCTAAAACAGCCATCTCCAGCAGAGCTAACCGTTTCACCACATACTGTAATGGCACCTGGACCATTTGTAAAATCTTCAGATTGAAGCGTGTCATCTGTACAGTCTAGTAGGGCTTCATTAAAATCAGCTAACGTAGTAAAAGTATCAACAACAGCAGCTCTACCATTGTCTACTCGTGTGATGGTAGCAATCGTTGTCTCTCCTGTATTCGAAGAAGGCAAAGTTTCTGAGTTGTAACCTGTTTCTTGTTGTGCAAAGGCAGTTGCAGTTAAAAATGCCAATAAATAAGTAGTTTTTTTCATGATGTATATATTTTAAAAAATAATTAAGCAATAAATATACTTAAAAATTATAAAAGTAATCTACTAATTTTTTGTTATAACTAAGTTAATTTACAAGGCTTTATATGTTGTGTACTATGAGTTATATCACTTTTTTGAATATAAAAATGAGATAAGTGTCGGTATTAATAGATAAGGCTTTTGAAATTCAGAAAACAATGCGTACTTTTGCACTCCTTTTTGACAACCTTTAGAAAGCCGTCAGATAGGAAATATATAAAACGAAAAAAACCACTTTTACGGTTTTGAGGTTTAAAGAGCTTTCGCGAAAGCGTAAAATACAAAACCCATCAGTTAAAGAAATCTATTTTCTAGTACTGATGTAACTTTTTAGCAAATGGCTGAAGAAACAAAAAATCCTGAAGTTCAGGAAGAAGCTGCAGTAGCAGCACCAAAAGTTGAGCAATCTCCTGCTCAAGCAAATCCAGAACAATTTCTTAAAGACTTTAACTGGGAAAAATACGAAGAAGGTATTGACGTTGTAGATGATAAGCAACTAGAAGAATTCGAAGCACTGGTAGCAAAGAATTTTGTAGACACGCTTAATGATGAAGTAGTGGAAGGAACTGTAATTAGTATTACAGATCGTGATGCTATTATAGACATCAATGCAAAGTCTGAAGGTGTAATCTCTCTTAATGAGTTCCGTTACAACCCAGATCTAAAAGAAGGAGATAAGGTAGAAGTGCTTATTGACGTGCGTGAAGATGCAACGGGTCAATTAATATTATCTCACCGTAAAGCTCGTGTAATTAAAGCATGGGATCGTGTAAATGCAGCACATGACGAAGGAACTATCGTTAATGGATTTGTAAAAGCGCGTACTAAAGGAGGAATGATCGTTGACGTTTTCGGAATCGAAGCATTCTTACCTGGATCACAAATAGATGTGAAGCCTATCCGTGATTACGATCAGTATGTAAATAAAACAATGGAATTCAAGGTGGTGAAAATCAATCACGAATTCAAAAATGTTGTTGTATCTCATAAAGCGCTTATCGAAGCAGATATCGAAGAGCAGAAAAAAGAGATCATCGGGCAGCTTGAGAAAGGACAAGTACTTGAAGGAGTTGTTAAAAACGTTACTTCTTACGGTGTATTTGTTGATCTTGGAGGTGTTGATGGACTTATCCATATTACTGACCTTTCTTGGTCTCGTATCAACCATCCAAATGAGATCGTTGAGCTTGATCAGAAATTAAACGTTGTAATCCTTGACTTTGATGAGGATAAAACACGTATCCAATTAGGTCTTAAGCAACTTTCTAAGCACCCTTGGGATGCATTAAGCGAAACACTTAAAATTGGAGATAAAGTAAAAGGTAAAGTAGTTGTAATCGCAGATTACGGTGCATTTATCGAAGTAGAAGAAGGAGTAGAAGGACTTATACACGTTTCTGAAATGTCTTGGAGTACACACTTACGTAGTGCGCAAGATTTTGTAAAAGTAGGAGATGAGGTAGAAGCTGTTGTACTTACTTTAGATCGTGATGATCGTAAGATGAGTCTTGGTATCAAGCAACTTGCTCCAGATCCATGGACTGATATTACATCTAAATACCCTGTAGGTTCACGTCACGAAGGAGTGGTACGTAACTTTACAAACTTTGGAGTATTCTTAGAATTAGAAGAAGGTATTGATGGATTAATCTATATCTCTGATCTTTCTTGGACTAAGAAAGTAAAACATCCATCAGAATTCTGTGCTGTAGGGGATAAACTAGAAGTAGTTGTTCTTGAGCTAGATGTAGAAGGACGTAAATTAAGTCTTGGTCATAAGCAAATCGAAGCTAATCCTTGGGATAAATATGAAGCTGACTTTGGTGTAGGTACTAAGCATACTGCTAGTGTTACTGAAATCGTAGATAAAGGTGCAACGGTTACTTTTAACGAAGATATCACTGCATTTATTCCTACACGTCACTTAGAGAAAGAAGATGGTTCTAAACTTGGTAAAGGTGAAGAAGCAGAATTCCAAGTGATTGAGTTTAATAAGGACTTTAAGCGTGTTGTGGCATCTCATATGGTAATCCATAAGGAAGATGAAGCAAAAATCGTTAAGCAGCAAGCTAAGAAAGCAAAAGCACAAGCAGATGAGTCAAAACCTACATTAGGTGATGCCAATGATGCTCTTGCAGCTCTTAAAGCTAAAATGGAAGGTAAATAATCAATATTCTTTAATAGAATAAGATAATTTCTTTATACTATAATTCCCATCATAAGTTTTCTTATGATGGGAATTTTTTTTACACTTCCGTGAAAAGAAATAATGATACATGTGATGTTGGAAATTAGGGGATAGCTATATTGCCTTTCCTTGACTGCTTGTTTTTATAAGACTATCTTATTTAAATGGAAAAGCATATAAATCAAATAATACTCTTGTTAAAGCAATACTTTAGAAAATATAGATAAGTAGGCAGCATAGAGTTAAAAATGAGAGGTCTGTAGAGCTGATTTGTTCTGATGTGGTTGCTTGTATTGAGCAAGTCTATTAAAGGTTCTTATAGCGCTTTGTTACCTAGAATGAGATGAGGTGTAAATAGAATAACGGTTTTTAATTAATCTTTGTCATCTTTTTTTTTAGATCATCAGAAGAGGATGGTCTTGATTGTTGGGAAGTTTCAAAATTAAGCTGTTGTGCTTTAGAAACCCAATGGTCATTTTTGATACGATCAGGAAAGAACTTGATAAGTTTTGTTACGGTAGTGATATCTTCTTCGATAAAGTTGCTTATCTGTTCAAATGTGAAAATTCCTAGATCGTTAAGTTTTGTTTCTGTGTAAGGCCCTATACCAGTAATTTTTTGGAGATCATCTTTGGCTTCTGAGCTAGCATATCCAATACGTTCAAAATCAATTCTAGGCATTGGGGTAACACTCGTGCCCTTAGAAAGTACATCTTCAGAAAATGCTCTTTTTTGAAAATTAATCTGTTCGTACTCTTGATCCATTCGATCCTTACGGTGGTTTAATTTTCTGTGTTGTAGCTCGCTCTCTTCTTTTAAATCTTGTATTTCTTTTTTGAGGAGATCAATATCACTGTCATTTTGTGATTTAGTTGATTTGTGTTTATAGCGTTCATAAAGTGTAGCGCCTACATATCCAATAGTAAAAGCACCAAGCATCATAACAAAGGCCTCCACATAAGCTATAGGGATAGATATGGTGTCTTGAGCTTCAAATGTGCTATTAATCAACAATAATCTCAATTCTATTATTTTTTTTGCGCCCCCAAGTACTTGTATTACTTTCTAAAGGACTAGATTCGCCTCTGGATATAGCAGTTATTTTTGATCTTTTTATGCCTCTACGGGTGGTAAGATACCATTTTATTTGTCTTGATTTTTTTAAAGCAATCCTAAAATTATCTTCAGCATTCCCAACATTGTCTGTATGACCAATAATAGTCACTTTTTTACTTGGATTTTCTATTAATAGTTTTTTTAATTCAGTAGCATACGAAATAAGATCTTTATCTAATATAAGGTCTGTATTTGCATATTCTGGATAAAATATTTGAGAAGTAGCATTAGGCTTATTATTGATAATGGTTTCTTTTTTGTATTCAATAGTTGGTTCATTTTTGTTGATATCTACAGTATCACTAATTGCGATCGATTTTTTAATTTCATCAGCCAATAATTGAGAATCTATATTAGTATTGTCACTCATATAGATGTCGTCATTCTCTGTAGTATTATAAGAAGGTTGAGAAGAAGTAATAGTATCAGTTTTAACTACATTAGGAATCGAATCAACAGCTGGCGTTGAGTTAATTTTTGTAGTTTCTGTTTTGTTGTGAATATTTGAAATATAGGGCGTTACGTCTTTTTTGCTTTTGTCTTCTTCTGTTACTGGGATGGTCACAGAAAGTTGCTCAGAAGTATTTTCTTTTTCATTTATATGTATATAATATATGCCAGCCGTAGCCCACAATAAAAATATAAAAAATGTGCCCCAAAAACCTTTCATTTACTGTTTTCCCTTATGGTTGTGTAGGTGATTTCAGATCAAATCTACTAAAAACTTTTCACTGTTAAGTAAATATTAATTTGCGTTATACACTTGTTTTTAACAAAAAATGCAATACTTTTGTAGAAGTTATGAAGAACAATACATTACATCATCATCATTTTGCCTTAGTCGCTCGAGCGAGGTAAAGTGGTATGTGTATATACGATATCAAAAACCCGTTTGAGTTATTCAAACGGGTTTTTTGTTTTTATAACTCAAGCATTAACAGAAAAGAAAAATGAATACAAAGATTAGAATTGCAGTCCAAAAATCTGGACGCCTTAATGAAAAGTCACTAGCGCTCCTTAAAAGTTGCGGAATTTCTATCGATAATGGGAAAGATCAGTTAAAAACAAATGCAAGGGATTTTCCTTTGGAAGTTTTTTACTTACGTAATGGCGATATTCCACAATATCTGAGAGATGGTGTTATTGATATTGCTATCCTAGGAGAAAATACATTGATAGAAAAAGGAGAAGATTTACAGATAATAGAACGTCTTGGCTTTTCAAAATGTAAAGTATCTCTCGCAATCCCTAAAAATGAACCGTATACGTCTGTTAAGGATTTTGAAGGAAAACGTATTGCTACATCTTATCCTAACACGGTACAGCGATACCTTGAAGAGAAAGGAGTGAATGCCGAACTGCATATTATTAATGGTTCTGTAGAAATTGCCCCAAATATTGGTCTTGCAGATGGTATTTGTGATATTGTTTCTAGTGGGAGTACCTTGTTTAAAAATAATTTAAAAGAGGTCGAGGTGATGTTGACATCAGAAGCTGTATTGACCATTTCTCCAAAAATATCAGAAGAGCGTAAAGAAATACTAGAAAAGCTGCGATTTAGAATTCGTAGTGTTCTTAAAGGACAGCGTAGTCGCTATGTGTTGATGAATGTCCCTAATATTAAATTAGATGCTGTTATTGAGATATTACCAGGAATGCGTAGTCCTACAGTATTGCCGCTGGCAGAAGAAGGGTGGAGTAGTGTGCATAGTGTGATTGATGAAAAAAGTTTTTGGGATGTAATAGACCAGCTTAAAGAGGCTGGAGCTGAAGGTATCTTAGTGTGTCCAATCGAAAAAATGGTACTGTAATGAATAAAATTTATAACCCAGAACCCGAAGATTGGCAAGAGATTCTTAAGCGTCCTACGCAAACAGTAGAAGACATAGAGGCTACTGTGACAGCTATCTTTAATGAAGTGAAACAAAAGGGAGATAGCGCCGTTGCAAAATATACTTCTATTTTTGATGATGTTACCTTAGATACTGTCATTGTATCTTCTCAAGAAATAAAAGAAGCAACGGCTACATTATCTCAAGAGGTAAAAGAAGCGATACAGCTTGCAAAAGGGAATATTGAAAAATTTCACCAAGCTCAAAAAACAGAGCGTGTTACTATAGAAACTACTCCTGGTGTGTTATGTTGGCAAGAAAAACGCCCGATTCAAAAGGTGGGGCTCTATATTCCTGGAGGAACAGCCCCTTTATTCTCTACGATATTAATGCTGGCCGTTCCTGCAGAAATAGCAGGATGTAAAGAAATAGTATTGTGTACACCGCCTTCAAAAGATGGATCGATTGATTCTGCTATTATCTATACAGCACAACTATGCGGTGTTACAAAAATCTATAAAGTAGGAGGGATTCAGGCGATTGCTGCCATGACTTTTGGAACAGAAACCATCCCACAAGTGTATAAAATATTCGGACCAGGGAATCAATTTGTCACGGTGGCAAAACAGTTAGCTACTAAATATGGAGTGGCTATTGATATGCCAGCTGGCCCATCCGAATTACTTGTGGTTGCAGATGATACGGCAGATGCTGCTTTTGTTGCATCAGATTTATTAAGTCAAGCAGAGCATGGCACAGATAGTCAAGTGATTTTAGTGTCTACTTCGCGTGATTTAATTACTGTTGTGGAAAAAGAAATTCAAATGCAGATGCGTACGCTTTCGCGAAAGCGTATAGCTCAAAAAGCCATTGATAATAGTAAATTCATTTATGTAGAGGATGATGTAACAGCACTCGCACTTATTGATGCGTATGGGCCTGAGCACTTTATTGTTTGTGTAGAAAACGAAGATTTTTATGTAAATGGAATTCAAAAT
>CAKZKZ010000572.1 GCA_937124495.1 uncultured Dokdonia sp.
CATTGACCTTGCATCCGTGCTTCCTTTCTATCTACCTTATTTCATAAAAATAGATTTACGTGTCATACGAGTCCTTAGGCTTTTTCGTCTTTTACGCCTCTTAAAACTGAATAGGCATTCTAATTCTTTAAAACTAATAACGCAAGTATTTAGAAGGACTAAGAGTGATATTTTAATTACAGTATTTATTGTCTCACTGCTCCTTATTCTATCAGCTACATTAATGTATAATATAGAGAATGAAGCGCAACCAGAAGCTTTTGCTAACATAGGTGAAGCCTTATGGTGGGCTGTTGCTACGCTAACAACTGTGGGATATGGCGATATTTATCCCGTTACAGGAATAGGAAAAATCCTGAGCGGTGTCATCGCATTATTAGGTATCGGAATTGTGGCATTACCAACAGGGATTATAAGCTCTGCCTATATTGAAGAAATACAATACAACAGAAAAAAAACACAAAAAGACTCCTATGAGCAATGCCCGCATTGTGGAAAGGATTTAAAAAATTAATATATGTTTGGAAATAAAGATGAAGTACAGCTTAACAATCTTAGGGTTGGCGCCTCTTTTAAATATAAAAGCACCTCTTGGGAAGTTATCGAATTATCAGATTATGATTGGGGTGTTGATGGAAAAAGCATAGAATATAAAATACGTTCAAATAATAGCAAAGCTTTCTTAGAGGTAGAGCGTTATCAAGGAGAGTACGAAATCTATTTTAGCGAAAGCATATCCCTTCCTGAAGAAACTTTAAAAGATGGTATTGCTACTAAATTTATCATCTATGACGGACAAGAATATGAGCAAGAAGAGCATTATAGAGGGAGCTGTAAAAATCAAACCTTAGGAGGGAGTTGGGAAAAAACAGAAGCTTTTATGTTTTATGCCAGTGATAAAAGTATTATCACTATAGAAAAAATAAAAGAGGAGACACTCGTTGCATATTATGGTGTTGAAGTAAAAGAAAAAGCCCTAAAAAGTATAAAATCAAAATAGTAAAAGAGTTACAAATCACCCTATCTCTGTCAAAACTCAAAAAATAGTACCTTAGCAACTCGTATCATATAATCAATATACACTTATGAAGTCTACATTTTATCACATTCTCATTGTCTTTTTATCGGCACTTAGTATTTCTTGTGGAAATACTGAAATGGAAAGCGTCAAAGTTACTACAGAGCCTTCAGATAAAATTATACGTGAATTAAGAGGTACAGACTTCTCCATTGTTCTAAATGATATGAATATTTCTGAAAAGGACAACAAACGCCTTTTTGAGCATAAATATCATGTTCTTAAAGTAATAGATGATTCTCTTGTCGTAGATTCTTTATCTTGGAAAACTGTAAATCAAGCTTTCTTCAAAAAACATGAGAAAGATTTAGGTATGGAAATCGTATCCAATCATGGGGGTAAACTTTCTAGAAATGCACAACCAGTAGGATTTGGGTGGGCGATTGGAAATCCAAAATATGGTGAATGGGAAGAGGTATCAAAAACTCAAGATAGCACAAATACTGCAAGCACTACGAACAATAGATCCGAAAGAAGATGGCGCTCTCACAGCCCTAGTTTATTCTTCTGGTACTGGATGTTAAGGAGACCAACATATCAAAGAGATTATGCTGGATACAGAACCGCAAGTGCTGGTGGAAGATCTTACTATGGATCACAGTCTAATGGGTCAACAAAATATGGCACCAATAGTAACTACCAAAAAACAAAACGTAAATCTTTTTTTAACAGAAGAAGATCAAGTAATTCTTGGAAATCATATTCAACCTCATCATCAAAGAGTAGTCGTAGTAGTTCTCGTTATAAAACTTCTTCTTCTACACGTTCTCGTTCAGGAGGGTTTGGTAAGTAAAGATATTCTATCGTGAAGTCATTTAGACTTTTTCTATTCCCTAAAAAATGGCAAAAATCTACCCATATTTTGTTACTTTTCTTATCTATAGCGTTACTATAGCTTTCAAAAAGGGCCTCATCTGGTTAAATTTCAACTCATTTTCGGTTAAAAACAAAAAGTCTAAATGACTTCATTGAGTATATCAAATAAAAAGAAATCTCTCGTACTAAAAATAGCCTTATTTGCAACAGGTTTTAGCGGTATTGTCGCAGAGTATGTCTTATCTACATTAGCGAGTTATTTTATAGGTAATGCGATCTTACAGTTCACATTAATAGTCTCTATCATGCTATTTTCTATGGGACTGGGAAGTAGGATAAGTAAGAGTTTTAATTCTAATATTGTTTTCTACTTCGTCATTGCAGAATTACTCCTATCCTTGCTTGTCTCCTTTTCTGCTATTGCCTCTTATATTGTTTATGGACATACGACGAATTCTTGGATCATTATCTACCTATTATCTATTGCCATAGGACTTCTTATAGGTCTTGAAATTCCATTTGCAACCCGTATTAATGATTCGTATGAAGAGTTACGACTTAACATTTCTAATATTCTAGAAAAAGATTATTATGGAAGTCTTCTAGGGGGATTATTTTTTGCTTTTGTAGGACTTCCTTATTTAGGATTAACCTACACTCCATTTGTATTAGGATTGGTGAATCTTGTGGTTTCTTTTTGGTTATTTTACGTCCTTAAATCACATATCTCTCAAAAGCTTCAGCGTATTTTATGGATCTCATATATAGGTGTATTTCTCGTTGTTTTAGTAGGGCTGATTTACGCAAAACCTTTGGTCTTATTTGGAGAACAAGCAAAATATAAAGATAAAATTGTCTTTAGTGAGCAAACCAAGTATCAGAAAATAGTCATTACCAAATGGAGTGATTGGTATTCGTTATACATCAACGGAAACCAACAACTATCTACCTTTGATGAATACCTCTATCATGAACCCATGGTACATACTGCACTTGGACTCACAGCTTCAAAAAAAAATGTGTTGATCCTAGGCGGCGGCGACGGATGTATTGCTAGAGAATTATTACAATATGACGATATTGAATCTATCACATTAGTAGATTTAGACAGTAGGATGATTGATATCGGAAAGTCACATCCTATTTTTGCATCCATAAACAAAAATGCTCTCAACAATACCAAAGTCACTGCAATTACGGCAGACGCTTTTACTTTTTTAGAAAAATCAAGCGATACGTATGATGTCATTCTTGTGGATTTACCAGATCCAAACAATGTCGATCTAAATAAGTTATATACTAAAGAATTCTACTCTATTTGTTATAATCACCTTACAAAAGGGGGTACTTTCATCACACAGTCTGGAAGTCCATACTATGCCACCAAAGCATTTTATTGTATTGATAAAACTCTTAAAACGGCTGGATTCTACACATTACCTATCCACAATCAAGTCCTTACGTTAGGAGAATGGGGTTGGATTCTTGGTAAAAAGACACCTATATATAAAGAAGATTTACAGAAGATTGATTTAGAAGATCTTCAGCTCAAATGGCTCACCAAAGAAACCTTATCAGGCATTGCTTCTTTTGGAAAACCACTAGCAGATACAACAGGAATCAAAATCAACACTATCTTTGAACCTACATTGTATCTATATTATAAACAAGGTAACTGGGATTTATATTAAGTACGCTTTCGCGAAAGCGTATAAAAGCATAAACCCATTTTCAAATTATACTAATTATGAAGTATTTCATCCTAGCATTACTCATCCCTTTTTTTTCCCTTACGGTTAATGCTCAAAAAGGAAAAACTGCGACATCCTATACCATCTCCTTTGAGAATGCCGTGCATCACGAAGCTCAAATTCAGGTTGTTTTTTCAAATATAAAAGACAAAGAAGCTACGTTTAGAATGAGTAGAACATCTCCTGGAAGATATGCCATACACGAATTTGCAAAAAACGTATACAACGTAAAAGTAACAGACGGAAAAGGAAATATACTCAATGCAACACGCCCTGATCCATACTCTTGGAATGTAAAAGATCATGACGGAACTGTTCAAGTTTCCTATACACTGTTTGCTAACAGAGGCGGTGGCACCTATGCACAAGTAGATGAAACGCATGCACACCTCAATATGCCTGCAACATTTATGTATATGCCAAGTCAAGCAAATAAGGCAATGCAAGTCACTTTTATCCCTCGTAAAGATCTCAATTGGAAAATAGCGACACAGCTCAAACAGCTAGAAAACAACACCTATTACGCAAGGGACTTACAGTATTTTATGGATAGCCCTACAGAGATTAGCAATCATAGTGTACGTTCTTTTGAAGTAGATAAACAAACCATCAACTTTGTACTACATCATAACGGCACAGAAGCTGAACTTGACACTTATTTTGAAGATGTCAAAAAACTAGTACTACAACAAAAGGAAGTCTTTGGAAAACTTCCTTCTTATGATTATGATGCGTATTACTTTTTAGCTTGCTATATTCCTAATGCATCTGGAGATGGCATGGAACATAGAAATTCTACGATTTTAACTAGCACACGAAGTCTTGCTGATGGAGGTCTAAAACGAAATATAGGAACCGTATCTCACGAGTTTTTCCATGGTTGGAATGTAGAACGTATCCGTCCTCAAGATTTAGAGCCTTTTGATTTTGAAGCAGCCAACATGAGCGGGTCTTTATGGTTTGCAGAAGGCTTTACAAGCTATTATACTTCATTGATGATGCGTAGAGCTGAACTTATATCAAAAGATGAGTATGTAAAAAGGCTAAAAGGTACGTTCAATTATGTTTGGAATTCTCCAGCACGACAGTTTTTCAATCCTATTGAGATGAGCTATCAAGCTCCTTTTGTAGATGCTGCCACATCGGTAGATCCCGTTAATAGAAATAATACGTTTATCTCCTATTACTCGTATGGTAGTGCGCTTGGTCTTGCCTTAGATTTATCTCTTAGAGAAAAAGACTTAAATCTTGATGATTACATGAAGCTTGTCTGGAAAAAGTATGGCAAAAAAGAAAAACCATATACGGTTGAGAACCTTCACACATTACTAAAAGAGTACGCTGGAGATGCCTTTGGCGATGATTTTTTCCAGAAGTATATTTATAAGAGTGATATGCCTGACATGCAACGTCTTTTTGAAAGTGTGGGTGTGACCTTATCACAAGATCCAAACAAAGCATCTTTTGGGGTTCCTGTTACAAACGGAGCCATTACTCGAAACACAACGATAGGCACCGCTGCTTATAAAGCAGGATTAGAAAAAGGAGATAAAATCATCAAAGTAAATAACACCTCTATAACACAAGAAAACTCTTTTAGTGATACGATTATAGACTTAAGACCTAATGACGTCTTAAATATCACGTATGAACGCTATGGAGTCACTAAAGAGACATCTGTAACACTACAACAAGACCCTTCATATACTATTGAATTAGATTCAAACGTATCTGACAAAAAGATAGTAAAGCGACGTGATATGTGGTTGGATCCTAAGTAAGCATTAGCATACCTTAGTCTCCATTATTAATAAGCTTTTCAGGTTTCGAAATATAGGCAGACTCATAATCATATAGTGCTCGTATGTGTTTAGAATCTACTTGCCAGGACAGGACTCTGTATACTCCTTATTTGAGGCTTTATATAATTTCTCTCCTAACTTGTAAGGAACCGTTTCGTCTTTTGTACTGTGAATGATAATAGTAAGCTTCGTTATTTCTTTGATAAGCGTTTCTATTGGGAAGTCATTATTCATAATGAATGACACCATCCAACTAAAATTCTCTAGATGTAGCACGTGAGCAAATTCCTTCCCTATATCTGGAAAAGCAAAGGCAGTACGCTTCTCTATGCTAGAAGCTATCTGTAAAATCTTAGACTATTAGCCAAAAGATATTATTGAGTACTCAGAAAAATAGTTATATTTAATTAAATTATTATTATGAAATTCTTACTCCCGTTTATCATTTTCCTTTTTTGTTTTTCAAATCTACAAGCCCAACTTCTAAAAAAAGAAACAATGGTTGCCATAAGGAAAGATAATGTTACCGCTTTAAAAGCGACCACTCATCCGGGTCAAGAAAATTCTTGCTTAGATCAAAAAGGTTTAAAATTCAGCTTACTAGGACTGAGTATTAAATTTAAAGCACAGCAATGTTTTGAGTATCTTATCTCCAAAGAAAAAATAGATGTAGATAGAGCCTGCGACTATATGTCTCCATTAATGTATGCTGCAAAGTACAACCAACTAGAAATGGTAAAAAAACTTATAGAAGCGGGAGCAGATAAAACAAAAGAAAACAAAGGTAAGACCGCATTAGATATTGCAAAAAAATACAAGCGTACTGCTATTATTGAATATCTCTCGCAATAATAAATATATCCAAAAAAAATCCCAAACTCTGTAAAGGAATTTGGGATTTTAATTTTTGAGAATTGTACTACTTAATCAGCCAATACAATTACTTTATTATTATTCATTTCTAAAGTTCCGCTTGTAAAAGAGAGTAACCATGTAACGTCACTCTCTTTTACAAACTTATCTTCAAAACCTTCTATAATTTCAAGGCTTCCTGCAAACTT
Organism: uncultured Dokdonia sp.; assembly: GCA_937124495.1. Lineage (GTDB taxonomy): Bacteria > Bacteroidota > Bacteroidia > Flavobacteriales > Flavobacteriaceae > Dokdonia. The sequence goes on from CAKZKZ010000572.1 coordinate 6,509, forward strand.
CACTTTACCATCCATCAAAAGTGATACTATGGCAGCGTGATTATTTAACATTTGAAATTCTCCATTTACGCCAGGTACAGTA
>CAKZKZ010000573.1 GCA_937124495.1 uncultured Dokdonia sp.
TTGTATATACATAGGGAGGATCCTTATACACAAAAGCTCTTACTTCTTCTGTTTCCTTTACCGAACGATTGTGTAAATATGACCACATATCATTTCCTCGATTGTTGCTTCTGGCAATTCTGGCTTCTCCATAGCTAGATCCTTGAGTGTAGACTGAATCTTGCTTTTCTAATAATAGGACTGATTTTCCTTTTTTTGAAAGCTGCCAAGCAGTACTACTGCCCATTAAACCTCCACCAATTACGACGACTTCATCTATATTGGAATTTGATTTTTTACAGGATATTACTAGAAGCCCTAAAACTGTTATTAGAATAAATTGTTTCATGTAAGAGGTATTAATTATAGTTAATTAATGCATAAAATAATTTAAAGATAATTTAAAAACCTAATACTCGTATTTAAAATGATTTTATCTGAAAGTAAGAGGGACCATTTATGAATCTATTCAAGGTTATACCTTGTATCATTGAAATCCCTATTTAAGTTAAAAATAAGTTGTGATAGCTTTCGCGAAAGCGTATACAGTATGTATAGAAATAGGAATGTTTTTGTAGTACATCACTACCAAGTATCTTAGTTGATTTTTTTTGCTTTAAATCGTGAAAATTGTACGCTTGTAACGGTATCATTTTCAAACTCAAACTCATAATAGGTGCCAGTTTCTTGATTAAAGAATAAACGATCCGTTTCTGGTAATAAGAAAACCCCTGGTCCTTGGAATATCTCTCCGTTAAATTCTAAGCCATGATCCTTTATAGTGATAGTAGCATCTCCATTAGCAGGAAAGTTGTAGTTCCCAACAAATCGTTCTAAATCTTTCTGGAATTGCTTATTGAATACTCTTTTTCTGGGATATACATCTGGTAGGTTATATTCTTGAGCAATACTCAAGAAGATTTCTTGCATGATGGCGCTACCATTGTCAGAATTGGACATCATCGCCACAGAAATAGGTTGTTCCTTCCAAGCTCTTAGGTCAGCACGAAACCCTTCATCGGCCCCGCCATGACCAAAAGTGTGTTCAAGAACATACGGTCCTAATCCTTGATTTCCTCTGTATTCAGTGAGCATATCATTGACTGTTTGCGCTTTTCGGAATCCGTCTTTTTGTGTTTGAAGAACATCTTGTATTTCTTTTGTCCATAACACCAATTGAGAAGGTGTGGTCCATAGACCTGCTGCTGCCATTTCTGGATATACATGCCACTTGCCTTCAACTGGCACTCCATCCGAATAATGTCCAGTGGCAGCTAGGTGATGGTATGGCTTTGGCAATGGATTACTATAAGTACTATTTGTCATTCCTAAAGGATGTAGGACATGTTCTTGCATAATCTCTGAAAACTCTTTTTGCTCCATATCAGTAATCATCAATTGCATGATAGTGTAGCCACCACCAGAATACTTCCAACCTTCACCTGGTGCTCTAAATACTCGTACGGGTGCTGTATTTCCTTTTCCATCTAAAATATCAACAACACTTGGAATGGTATCACTTCTGGAGTATCCAGGAAATCCATGTACCGTGAGTCCAGCAGCATGGGTGAGGAGTCCTCGGGGGGTTGCTTTTTTTGTTGCTGTGAACTCATTATTGGGTAATTTCCAATTTTTTAGATATTCATTTACATCGGTATCTAAATTGATGACTCCTTTTTCTACGAGTTGGTGTATTCTTGTAGCGGCAACAGGTTTACTAATGGACCCTGCTTGGAATAGTGTTTTTGTGGTGACTTTACGATGTTCAGTACTATCTGCGATTCCATATCCTTTTGCCCATTCGATCACGCCATTATTCATTAGCGCAATACTCAACCCTGGAATGTTTAATTCCTTCATTCGATCTTCAATGTTATAATACTGTATGCTTATGCTATCTCCATACTGTATTTGTAAATTGGATTGCAGACCATTTTCGATTCTAGCAATTCTCTCCTCTAATTGATGTGTGTCTTCTTGCGATTGACTTAGGTAACTGTTTACGACTACTAATAGGGTCGTAAGAATATATGGAATACGCATGCTATTTGTTTTTAGTGATAGATGGTCGTATATATAGCGCCTATGGATAGCCATAAGGCGCTATTTTTGAAGGAAGTGTTATTTCTCCTTTCTGAGGTAGACGCTTCCTAAACTTGCATCTAATTTCATTTTGATCTTTCCAGTATTTAATTGCAGTCTCATTTTTTTTCCATCTAGCTCAGTCAACTCTTCATTTAACACTTTAAAATCAATGTCACTTAAAATACGATTGCCAGTAACATCTAGTTGTACATTAACGTTTGTAGGCATGGTCACATCAATATACCCATCATTGCTGATCAGTGAATATAAATTTGTTGGAGATACCTTATCAAAAACTACTTTTATATTTCCACCTATCGTATTTGCTATGACGGGACCACTTACATCGGTTAAGTTGATAGAACGATAGGAGGTAGAAATCTCCGTTTCTCCTTTAAAACCTGATAATTCCCAAGCATTGGAATTGGAGGTTATGAAAAAGGTGTTTGAATTGGTTTTCTTACATCCTTCTGTATTCCACAATAACTTAATCGAGTTCGGAATTAGTATTTCATACGAATTATTAAAATTGACAGTGTTTATGATTCCAGAAGTGTTAGATGATGCATTATAATCTTTAATGATTAACTCTCCAGGGTTTTCTGTAATATCTAAATATAAATTGTCAGCAGGATTGTTTGATTTTTTTCCTAAAGGTGTTAAGCCTTCTTCTAATTCTTTATTTTCATCTGTATTAAAAAAGGTTTTATATCTAAACAATACCGAATCTGTCGATTTTGGACTCTTTATATTTTTGCCAAAACGGTTATAATATGCATAGTTTGCGCTATTGTTAGGGCTTTTGATGATGATTTCATCTCCATCATAACCACTAATCTTTATAGTAGAAGTAGAACATATTTTTAAAGTTCCTTTATTAAATGAAATACGTTTTTCATTGTTTTGTGCGTAACTCATTCCTGCGATGAATAGGATGACTACTAGTGTGATTATTTTTTTCATTTTGTTCGTTTTTATTGATTTAACATGGCCAATAAGGCTGATGCATTTCCTTTGACTAAAGGCAATGATTCTTTGTTTTCTATGATTTTCTTAAGTGGTTCTTTTGCTCGTTTTTCCCTTAAAATGGATACTGATTTTATAAGTTTGAGCTGTACTAAAGGTTCTTTTTCAGTTTCTAAAGCTTCAATAAGATGATCTCGTACGGTTTGATTGTTAGGAAATTTTAAAAGCGCATCGATCACTGCTATTTTAGAATTACTATCGGATGCGTCTTTTAGAATATTAAAAAAAGCATTGAGTATTTTTTCATCTTCTTTTTGATTTTCATACTGATCTTCTATTTCATAAATGGCTTGTAGACGCGTACTATTGGTTTGGCCTTCTCCTAAAGCAAGCACTAGGTTATCTCTGATTTCTAGTTGTTCTTTTTTGTTTTCGTTATAGAGATAGCCAAGTGCAACCACGATGATGACACTTGCCGCCATAGCCATATATCGTATCATTTGTATCTTTTTAGAACGATGTGACGTATGTACTTCTTTTTTCAATCTCGATTCAAAATCTAGCGTTGCATTGCCGGGCATTTGCTGATCGTCAAATGCTTTTTTATGCTTTTTGATAAACTCTTCTACACTCATACTTCTACGTTGTTTTGCAATTGCTCCATTAAAAGACGCTTCCCTCGTATATATTGATTGCGAACGGTACTTTCCTTCAAGCCTAATTGTTCTGCTATTTCTCTATGCGAATAGTCTTCAATGAGATATAGCACGATAATAATTCGGTATTTGTCTTTTAAGCTGTTAATTGCTTTTTTTATTGCTGACACTTTTAAAGATGTCTCTTCAAAGGTTTCAGTATCTTCTTCTTCCACTTCTGGAAGCTCAACCGACTCTTGTAACCAGTTTAGCTTCTTTTTCTTTCTCAGGAAGTCCAAAGAACAATTGATCACAATACGTTTTAACCAGGGCCCTAGGGTACGATTGTTTTCTAGTGTATCTATATGTTGGAACGCTTTGATAAAGGCATCATGCACGGTGTCTTGTGCATCTTGTTTGCTCTTCACAATTCTAAAACTCACATTGTACAGCATATCTTTATAGTTAAGATAGACCTGCATTTGTGCTTTTAGATTATTGTTTTTGCATGCTTCTATTAATTCTGAGTGTTCCAAAAATCGGTTTTGATGTGTTGGTTTAGTATAATAACGCCACTTTTTTAAAAGTGTCGCAAAAAAAGTGGAGAATACCGATTAAAGTTATGGAAATGTTGGGGGATTGTGGGAGAGGAGTTGTTTTGAATGGCCTTGTATAAGAGCAGCAGGACTGATTTACCCACTTACCATTCGGTTGAGCACAAGTCAAATTTAAAAATTTGGCAGTCTCGCAAGTGTACCCTAACTATTCGGTTTTGCTACAATTACTCTATTGTTTTTATACGTTGTTAGCAAACATTTTTATGAGATGTCTAATTCATATCTCACTCTCAATTGTTTAATACATCCTGAACATTTCCCGCAAGCTAAATTTGAAATATGACAAGAGTGTGCCATTGTAATCAGCTTTATAGGGACATTGTATTTTTCTACCAACTCGTGACTAAAATATTCTAGCGTTGGACAAATCACTTCTATATCTCCTTCTTGATAGAATAATAAATTATTAATTAATTTATAAAAATCTTTGGTACCATCTTTATGAAAATCATCTGATTTGACTGATGCTAAGTATATTTCTTTAACTGAATCTTTAACTGCCTGCATTGAGGCAATTGTTATTAAAAGTTGATTACGAAATGGCCACCATTCCTTAGACGGCGAAATATCGGCACTCTCTGAATTAGCTAATGAGCCAGAACCTAGATGTTTACAATCAACTGTAATTACCTTGTGTTCAATATTTAATTTATTGCAAATATAGTTTGATACGTATATTTCTCTTTCTGCTACATTCTGACCGTAATCAATTGTATATGCTAAATCAGGTTTAATACCGTATCCTAAACAAATTGAATCTACACCACCAGATAATAAAACTGCCTTTTTCATAAACTCCAAATAGTTTGATATAATGCTGTTGTTAAATTACTATTTGTTGTAAAATTACCTGGTTTCAACATTAATAAATGATTTTCATCACATGTTCGGTGATATCCTATTATTTTTTTGTCGTAAGCCATTGAAAGGCCTGATTCTACAAGTGTTCCAGAATCTAGATTATCGAGAACTGCAAAAATCACATCGGAATTTTTAATTCCTTCAATATCATTTAAAACACGCATAGGGTTTTCCAAAGTACGTTTAACACCAACTAAAGCTGCGTAATGAAATACATAGTCAAAATTGTATCTTGCAAAAATTGGTGCTATATCATTATACAGGTTAACATCTGATTTTATAAAGTGTACGTTGTTTAATTTTGGAACTTTATGAAGACTTCCTGTAGACAAATTATCAACAATAATAATGATATTAGATTTATCTTTTGCTAAATGCAACGCTAATGTGCCCCCTACATTTCCTGCTCCTCCTGTTATTAAATATGTTTTCAAATCCTTATTTTTTATGCCATAATATAAATTTACTAAAAAAATAGAAAGGTATGGCAGAATTAATCTTATGAATTTATTTTTTGCTTTGGAATGTTTGTTCCTGCTTTTCTCTTTTTTGAGAAGAAAAACCTTAATTTAGTAGACCTAATTGATCATTTAAAACAAAAATAAAAATTATGTCTGTCAACGTAGATATAAGTTTTGAAATTCACAATATCGCAGCCATTCACGAAGATGAAACGGAAGTAAAACGCAATGAAATTTACGAAGCTGCTAAAAAGTTCTTAACCGAAGAAGGAATTCTAGATCAAGATATGATTGTAGATTTTTTGGGACAAGAGGGCTACTTGGCGGGATACACCACTTATCCATTAATTATCAGTCGCTCTTACGTGTGGGTGCCAGATGTAACGAAACGTTGGGAAGAAATGGCAAAAAGTATATTGGGCGAAAGCTGTCAACCTAAGGTTGTGGTCGATTATCCTGATGAGGAGTATTAAGAATATTAAACAAACAAAACAAAGACTATGAACCCTAAAACATTTTTTATAATAGACGGCTTGGGGGCTTTGTTATCTGCTTTTTTGTTAGGAGTGGTCTTAGTGCAATTTAAAGATCTTATTGGAATGCCTAAGGAGACTTTGTATTTCTTGGCTTTTTTGCCTTGTTTATTTGCACTATATGACTTAGTTTGTTACTTGAAAGTCAAAAAAAATGAACTGCTTTTTTTGAGAGGCATTGCCTATGCAAATTTATTTTATTGCTGTTTGTCCCTTGGGTTTGTAATCTATGATTATGCTCAATTAACGAACTTAGGATTGGCTTACTTTATATTGGAATTGATAATAGTTTTAGTTCTAGCTAGCATACAATTGAAGACATCGTTTAAAGCATCCCTTTGATAAAACTTGAAGAACATTAAAGATCAATTACAGCGACCCATTTCTATCGCCCCTCTAATTGTTTATCGCTTACTTTTTGGGCTAATGGCGGGCTACGCTTGTTTGTGGTCAATTTATA
>CAKZKZ010000574.1 GCA_937124495.1 uncultured Dokdonia sp.
TAACCTCAAACCACAACTTACCATAGGCACTTCCATAGGTCCGTACGGGGTATCTAAGGTAATTGAAGTATTGCTATTCATCACTTGAGCTACCGCATTTAAACCATAAATAAAAGCAAGGTATTCTGTGGTTCCATTAGGCCCTACATTAAAGGCAAGCAAATAAGCCTGACCTGGAGTAAATGTAGCTGGTTGCATAAGTTGAGCAAGGTCAATCGAATTTCCAGCAGGTCCAGAAAATGCGGTCCATGGAAACACGGTTGTTGTATTCCAAGAAAGAAGATCTAACTCTGCAATACTTAACGTATAATTCTCCTCACAAAGACTAGCAGAAGCGTCTAAGGTAAAATCACACAACACAGGAATTTCCATAGGGCCATAATACGTGTCTTCTGTCACATAACTTTCCACATTTACAAAACTAGCATTGGCTATTGGTCCTAATTCATCGCAACAATTAGACTCTAAATACTCTATTGTTCCATTAAACTCGCATTGCTGCCCATTTGTCAACTCAAAAAGAATAGTTACCTCATAGGTTCCCTCTCCTTGACTTAAACTAAAAGTAGGCGAAAAAATAGGTTGTCCAGCAATATGATTCCCATTAAAATACCAACTACTCACTCCTGCTCCTGCAATGTTAACAGGTAAATTTTCGATAAAAACGATTTGATTTTCACAATCAATTTCCAAACGCATATCGTCTGGACAACATTCGATTACTTCTACCGTAGTTGTTACCGTATCACACCCATCAATAGCAATTTCTACTGTTATGGTTCCACTTGTAAATGATGACATCAATGTCACACCACCTTGTTGTACGACATTTGTATTATGATACCAGGTAATTTCATAATTTGGGCCGTCATATCCTTGTCCTGCAATACTTATAATTTCACCAACACAGATGATTCCTCCAGTTCCTAAAATAGGTTCAGGACTTCCATCTAAAACAGTAACTGTATGATTTAAAAAATAACCATTCTCATCTTGAGCAATTAAAATGAAATCTCCGAACTGATCAGGAGTATAGCATTGGTCATTACCAACAAGAATAGATACTCCACTTGGGTCATTGAAATACCAATTATACGTTGGATTGCTACATGAATTTAGCTCAGGCCCGCAGAGTTCTTCAAAAATTCCATCGCATATAACGATAAAATCGGGAAGGTATATTTGGGGTACTAAAGGTGTGGTATTTTCGTACCAAGAAACCTCTGTTCCTGCTTCCTGAACCGTTAAAACATCTATGTCTCCGTCTAGATCTATATCTCCAGAGGAAACGACACGAGTTCCCCATATCCATACCGTATCATCGATCGTCTCTTGAGAAGTAAACACACCCAAACAATCGTTATTCTCATGCCAAGCAACAAGACTATTTGAGCTGCCATGAGAAACAGAAACCACATCAGTATCGCCATCACCATCGATATCTGCTGGAAAAATATCTCTTAAAGCAAAACCACTTGTAAGTGGTATATCTTGTAATGGCCCAAAGGTTCCAAGTCCATCGGTATTCTCGTACCAAGCAATTCGATCATCTCCAAAAGAACCAGAAAGCGCATCCATATCTCCATCGGCATCCATATCTACAGCAAACACAATAGCCGCTCCATCTGCAGAAGTAGTTATTGTTTGCTGTGGTCCGAAGTTTCCATTTCCGTCATTTCTATACCATGCAATTTGGTTATCATCACTTGAAGCCGACAATACATCTACATATCCGTCATTATCTATATCTGCAGCGTATACATCTTTATAATCACTGGAAGTACTAATAATTTGTTGAGCTCCAAAATTTCCTAAACCGTCATTTCTATACCAAGCAACACGTTCACTTAAAAATGAGGCAGATAATATATCCATATAACCATCACCATCTATATCTTCTGCAAAAACGCTGTTAGTGCCATACTCGGCATTGGTAACTATCTGACGTGAACCAAATGTTCCTAATCCATCCAAATTTTCATGCCAATAGATAACACTAAGGCCTGAACTAGTGGTTATCATATCCATATCACCATCTCCATCTAGATCGGCAGCATAAATGTCTCTCGAAGCGTAAGGTGTTGATCCTATATTTTGGTTTGCTCCATACGTACCAAGACCATCCAAATTTTCATACCAACTCAAATGACTGCTATAGGAATGAATTACATCTAAATCTCCATCTCCATCCAAATCAGCCATATGTGATTCTACCATGGAAGAAAGTGGCAAAGTAGCAGAAATGGTATTTGGTGGATTAGGAAAAGTCTGCGCATTTAATGATAATGAGAATAGTAGTAGCACTACTAGTATTCGTGGTACTGAAAGTAAATATTTATTTTTCATACGTTTGGTTTATGTTATTGTTGTTTGAAAAGAAGTATACCTGAAATACAGGGTTTTATTCATTTAAATTATGCTACCAAGGCCTGTCATTCCAGACCTTGATAGCTCCCCCAGCAATTATTTCTTAATTATATTCTCGCTATAGGTATTAGCATCGGTTTCAACATTAAGTAGATAGACTCCTTTGCTTAATCCTTCTAAATTCAAAGTGTGTTGGTAGGTACTAGAAGGAAGCACTCCTTTTTTTACTTCATTTCCTAAATTGTCGAATATCGAATACGAGCGAATTATTTCATCCTTATCTAAACTTAAAGTGAATTCATCTTTGATTGGGTTTGGAAAAATCATTAATCGATTAGTATCGATAGTCCGTTCTTCTCTTAAGGAGATTCTATTTTCAACCTTTTTATAAATAGGAATTGAAGTTCCGTCTGCATAGTTTAAAACTATCAGGTACAACCCTTTTTCAAGCGTATCACCATGACCATCGCCTTCTAACGCAACATCTATCGGTGTTATACTAATTTTCAGCAATTCATCTAAAATGGGTTCTATTGGTTTACAAGGGTCTCCACCTCCTGGGGCATAGTAGTATCCCGGAGGGCAAGGACTATTTGGGTTAGTAGTAGTTTCGTCGCAGTCTAATGCTACATTTGTTGAAACTAGATCTAATACTAATACATAAGAAACAATTCCGCCAGGACCTATAACTTGCTCCCAATTATAACTAATCGTCCAAGTTGTATTTGAAAATAACGCTGAGCAATCCAGAATACTTTGAGAAGCATTTGCATAACTTCCTACACCATAAGGACTATCTCCTCCTCCTCCTTGATTTTGAGAATATTGTTGCCCCGCACAGGTCAAAGTGCTCGAAAGTTGAGCAGAAGCATTCATGCGGCTTAAAGCGCTTCCAAAAGACAACATACATCCTTCACCTCCCGAACCATTTATCTGATTGGTCGTCTCCCCCATGTCCATATGCCACACTCCCATGCCTAAAGCGACCTTATACATTCCGTTATCCCAAAAATATGTTTGTGGTGATTGCACTCCACTAGCATACGTAAGATTTTGATTAGCCAACGCTGCTGTAAGATTATTTGCAGAAACTTCAATATAATAAGGTATTCGCATTCCATTATCAATATGACTCCATGCTTTCTGTAATCTTAGCTTATAAGAATCATTATTAACATGCTCAAAAATTTCCATTCCGTAGGCATAGTTAGACCCACCTGATGTCTTTACACATCTAGGCCTGTTACAATCATTATAAATCCAAGTTGGATCTCCATTGGCAGGCATAAAATCTATATCTAGAACCGTTTCACCTGTTTCTGACATCCCCATTATTTTGTATGAAAAGGCCAGATCAGTATATATTTCTTGCTCTATTTGAATATGGTTTTCACCTCTACCTGTTTGGTATTCTCTGTAAACTTCGTCTTCCTGCATTGCCATTACAACCCAATGTTCCACACGGTTATCTTTGTGCATGACTAAATATCCGTTGCTCTCTTGAGGGACCGCCTTAATCACTTCCGATTTCTGTAAGGCATATTCGGCATCTATATAACGTTCTTCTTGTGCATTCATGAGCGTGAAGAAGAATAGTAAAATGAGTAATATGAAGTGTTTTTTGAGAATTTCGATTTTAATTCTCGAATTTTTAAAATGTTCTTTGTTTACCATAGTTAGTTCTTTAAAGTTAATATTCCTTAGAGATGTCTATAGACATATCATCTCCCCAAATATTAATTTTCATGAAAGAACCACAAAAGGAAGTATCTCGACATTTTCAAAATATAGAGTCTATATTTCAAAATATCGATTAGTAATAATTTCGTAAACAACTAATAATGTTCGGATTACAAATAAACACCTGTAGACTGCACGTATGACCTTGCAAAAACCTTATTGTAAAAGAAATACACTAATATCCAGCAATATATTGCACTTATGGATATTATAAAGTTACTCATACATAATAACCAATACACACATATGCATCTGTTTTTTGATGTTGAAATGAAGTGTGTTTAGTTTTTTAAAACTAAAAAATGAAGTTAAGCGATCTGAATTTTTAAAATATAAATATACCTGTATGGCATCTTACAGTATTCAAATCAATGTACTCACATACCATCCACTAAAAGCGATTAAGAATACAATACTAACGATACTATATATTTTCATAGGCATACCTAATCTTGCTTTCTCAGGAACATCAGGGCCATTAAAAACCAGATAATTACAAATAGCATAAAAAGGTGCTGTCAAAAAGGATAAAATAGTGGCTACCCTGATTAAGAGTCCCATTTCACTTACAAAAAAGAAAAGAATGACACAGGTGCCTACAATTAGTAAAATCAACCAAAAGATGTAACTTTTAAATATATTTTTTAAGCCTAAAAGGTTTGTTGCCGTAGACATCGCTCTTGGTGAAGCATCCAATGTCGTTAAGGTAGTACTAAACATAGTAGTAAAAGCGGCTACTCCAATAATTATAGTCGCCCAATCTCCCAGACTGCTTGTATACATATTAATAAGCTGTCCTGCAAAAACACCTCCCTTATCAGAAAATGTATCACCACTGCCAAACATCACCAAAGCACCCAATGTCACAAAACAAATTCCCAAAACAACGGTACCGAAATACCCTATATTAAAATCAAATAGGGAAGTCTTTACATCATTTTTTTGTGATTTTCCTTTTTCTACAGTCCACAAAGAATGGAATATAGAAATATCTAAAGGCGCTGGCATCCATCCCATAAATGCAATCAGAAAGGCAATACCTACGGCGTCAGTAGGTAGTAATTGTATCAGTCCTTTTGAAGATCCCATACCTTCTGCTGTTATGCTTTCGCGAAAAGCGAACAAAACAGCAAACAACGTACTCACGGTTAACACTAGGATAATTACTTTCATTAGATTATCCAATAGCTTATACCGACCTAGCGCTAAAATCATAGCACAAAACAACGTAATAACCACACTCCAAACTGCAATATCCCAATCAAGTCCAAAAAGCTGCACAGCGAGTCCAGCCGTTACAATGGTAACTGCCGTTTGAATGGTAAACATGGTCAGTAAAGAAAGTACGAAATATGTAATAAGAACGCCTTTCCCTAATCCAAGATATCCGTGTAATAAACTTTTACCTGTCGCTGCTGCGTATCTAGGCCCAAACTGAAATGATGGGTATTTTATAATATTAATAAGCAACAAAGCCCATAGTAGACCAAAACCATAATAACCTCCCGCTTTGGTACTCTGTACTAAATGAGAAACCCCAATAGCTGCTCCTGCAAAAAGGAGTCCCGGCCCTAGTTTTTTAAGAGATATACCGCTCATCGTTCTCCTTTTTGAATAATATCTGCAAGAAGCCTCCTTGCTCTAAGCAATTTTACTTTTACATTATTCATGGGTTCATCCAGTGTTTTTTCCATTTCCTTATAACTCATTTCCTGAAAATACCGCAAATTAATCATCTCTTGGTAATGAGGCTTGAGCATTTTGATATAACGTAAAAGTTGTGCTAAATTTTGCTCTTTAATCAATGCATCTTCTGGCGTAGGGTTTTCGTCTGGAATTTTATATACTCCATCCTCTTTTCTAGTGATCTGAGATCGAATAGAAGATTCGCGCTTTCTTACAAGATCAATATGGATATTTTTAGAAATCGTAATCAACCACGTGCTGAACTTATATTGCTCTTTATAAGTCCCTATTTTATCAAAAGCTTTTGAAAATGTTTGGATGGTAATTTCCTCTGCTTCGTACTCGTCTTTAGTGCGTTTTAATTGAAACCTGTAGACTTCGTTCCAAAAAGTATTAAGCAGAAAATTGTAGGCGCTTTGTTTGCCTTCTTTTGCTTTTTCTATTTCAGAAAGTATAGTACTTGGGTTTATTTCCAACGATTAGGTTTTGAAATCAAGTTTGTGATAAAGATACTCAATTGGAAAAATAATAAAAATAGTTCGTTAATAGGATATAAAATGATGACATCTTTTTCTTTGAGCTTGTGAGCACTTGCACCTACAGCTATCCAAGAAATAAGATATCGCACTCCTATAGCACCCGCAACCCATTCCCATTGAAAACTAAAGGCAAGTAATATGATAGCAACAGCAAAAAATAGCAATTGACTCATATAAAATAGCCCTAAAAAGAATTTATCCATAAAACGATAATGTGATGCGGTACTCACATGTCTACGTTTTTGCGTATACCATT
>CAKZKZ010000575.1 GCA_937124495.1 uncultured Dokdonia sp.
GGACGTGCGTTTCGTTCAAGCATCTCAAAACCAAAGAAACTAATCAGTAATAATAAAGTCCATACAAGTAAACAGATTCCTGTGATGATTAAAAAATTACTAAGAAAACGTGTATGTAACTTATATGATACTTCATTTAACATGTTTGAAGAGAATACTTTTAGAAGTCGCCACGCCTTCACCCAATAGGTGATGTTCACAACTAATCCTACCGCATGACATACATAGATCACTCTCATTAACTCTCCCGTTGCTATACGTTCTCGTATCACCGAATCAGGAGGGATGACAAAATATACTGTTACAAAAATAGAATATGCTACACTCGGAATGTAATGTATGAGATCTTGTCTGGAAAATTCTTTTCGTTTCAAGATGGACTGTGTAAATAAAAAGATTGTCGGACCAAAAAGTAACGCAGAAAGCTCAGAAAGCGAAATAAGTCTAAAATTGCGATCCCATATACCTGCACTATGCAACACTTTACCAACCAAACCTATAGAAACAATACCAAGAAAAAAAATGAAACAGCCATCAAGATGCTTTCTCTTTTTACCTGAAAAGCAATAAATGAATAGTAATAGAAGGCTTTGAAAGAAGCCAAAATAAACAAGTTGATTTAATAGTGTCTGCATAAGGGAGCAATTTACTGAATCACAAATTGATGTACATCTTTTAATACCTCATAAGTGCTCAATGGATGTTTTTGGACAAAAGCGTTAAAAGCTTTTTCGTCCTCCCATGCAACTATACACAAAACATCAGGATTATAATAGTATCCAGTTGGAGAAACTCCATCTTCAAGAGTAACAATGACTTCACCTCCTAATGCTAGTACATCTGCTTTCCATTTTTCAAAGAAAGACACTTCGCTTTTTGGTGATTTTCGCCATAAGGCAGTCACCACATTATATTTTGAGGCATCCGTAGAAAATTCTATATCCTTTTCCATTTCATAATACGTCAAACCAAAATAAGGAAAGAGAGCTCGACGTTGCTCATGGAAATCCGGCACCCGTTTTGTGATGGTTGTTAAAAACCCTTCTCGTTTTTCTCGACTTTGCCATTTCCCAAATAAAACACCATTGGGTTTATTAGTTCCTAGTGTCAATTTAGAAATCTTAAAACCTGGTTGTGGTTGATAGCTATATTCAAAAGCTACAGGGAATGCTGTTTTTTTATATCGATCAAATAATGCATTGGCATTTGCACTTTGATTGATAAGTATGATGTCTAGCACCTCCCCTTTTTTAAAGGTGTATGTTTTTAGGTTTTCTTGCCCTTGTACTTGAAAAAGGATGAAAACAAAAAACAAGAATACTACATGTGATAACTTCATAGAAAATAAATTTATGTTTAGAATGCAAAAGAATACTACCCTTAGGATCTAGCAAAGGTTTTAGGCCCAATAAGCGTACACATACGGTATATGTACCACAAAATGTAAAAACACAGCCTTTATTCAGGGTAGATACTTAAACCATAAGACAAACCATATCTAACAACGATGTAACACATTCCTAGTTTCATGTACTAACCAGTCATAATCATCTACAAAGATTACATACAAACCTTCTATGAAAATATTAACTCAAGAATATAAAGAGCAATGGTCTACAGTTAGCAAAGCCCTATTTAGAATCGTATGTACCTACTTTGTACTCTATATGCTTCTTATGCTATTGAGTCCACTTTTCGAGACACCCTATAGATGGATTGGTAAAACTATTTTTAACATAAAGTACGAATATGAAGTAAGCGGTAATGGCAGTGGAGATCACACTTTTGCATATTTAACATTATTTGTAACAGCAATAGTAACCTTTATAACTGTTAGTATCTGGAGTATTTTAGACAGAAACCGTAAGAGTTATAATAAGCTATTATATTGGTTTTTAGTATTTCTTCGTATTATTCTAGTCGCTGCAATGCTTCTTTATGGGTTTGTAAAAATATTTAAACTTCAATTTCCATCAGCATCATTAGCACATTTGCTAGATCCGTTAGGTGATTTTTCCCCCATGGGATTAGCATGGACATACATGGGGTTTTCAAAAGGATTTAATGTATTTGTTGGTCTTTTAGAAGTTCTTGGTGGCTTACTTTTAATCCCTAGACGTACACAAACCC
>CAKZKZ010000576.1 GCA_937124495.1 uncultured Dokdonia sp.
CTTTCGCGAAAGCGTAACCCTCTACCCTAACCCAGCGACAAATCAGGTAACATTAGGGTATGTAGGTGAAGCTCAGTTACAGAAGCTTACCATTATTGATATGAATGGAAAAGTAATTCGTAGCATGTCACTTGAAAACTTCCAAAGTTCGCAAGTAATTAATACCAGTACATTAGCAAAAGGGATGTACTTTATAAATATTCAATCTACTAGAGATAGTATAGTACAAAAACTGATCATCAGATAAGTTCTTAATGATACAATAGATGACAAAAAGGAGGCTTTATATAGCCTCCTTTTTCATTTTAATTCCTATTTCGACCCATCTTCATTACTTTCTGAACTGTTTCATAAAAACGGTCAAAAGTGATAGGTTTTAATAAATAATCTACCGATGTAAGGTGAAGACCTTTTATGATATCTTCTGAATACCCCGAAGTAAAGATCACTTGGATATGTTCAGGAAGTAACTTAGCTAACTCGACACCACTCAATTCAGGCATCTGGATATCTAAAAAAACAAGGTCTATCCTATCCTTTTCAAATAAGGAAAGGGCTTCTATGGCACTTTTTGCCGTAGCGACAAGCGTGAGGCCTTCTACTTTTTCTACATATAAAGCAATGAGCTTACGTGCTAGCTCTTCATCATCTATGATTAAGCAATTAAGAGTACTCACAACGTTTGTATTTTTAAAATCACTGAAAAAACAGCATCGCTTTCTGATATATGCAATTGATGCTTGTTTGGATATATAATCGCCAGTCTACGCTTCACATTTTCAATTCCTATCCCTCCTACTTCGTCTTTCTGAATATGCTTTCGCGAAAGCGAATTACGTATTTCAAAATAAATCATATCGGATGTTTGTTCCAGTTTGACATCAATAAAACTATCTTCTACTTGTTCTATATAACTATGCTTTAATGCATTTTCTATAAACGGTATAAATAACATAGGAGCCACTAGTTGTTGATCGTCTTCAAGCATACATTCTCTTGTAATAGGAAATGGCTCACTACGCTTAAGAGCAAATAATTTAAAGAAGTTTTTTATATAGGTCAATTCTTTTTTTATGGGTACTAACTGTTGTTCACAATCGTATAATACATATCGTAACATGTCAGAAAGGTGTCCGATACTTTCCGGTGTTTTATGACTCTCTAATACCGAAAGTGCATATATATTATTGAGCGCATTAAATAAAAAATGAGGATTGATTTGTGATCGCAAAAATTTTAATTCTGTTTGTAATTGCTCATTTTTTGAAGCCATTGCCTCTTTGGCTTTTTTCTGAGCATAAGAAACTCCTTCTACAAAAGCAGCTACTGCATACGCCACTAAAAGGACTAATGAAAACAACACTCCTCGTGAAGGTGGCCTTGGCATTCCTGGCGGTGGAAACCCCGAAGGTAATTCAGGTCTATGCATCCCTGGTCCTGGATCTGCAAGTACCAGTAATTGTGCGGTGACCATAAATAACGTCAAAGAAACTAAAATAAAAACAACATATTTCCCTTTAAACAAATACCGAGGGGCAAACACATATACTAATGCAAGTAATAAAATACTATAGCACCCCAGAAAAACACTCAATAAAAAAACTGGGGCTCTCTTATCTCCTAGTACTAAACAAAAAAAGAAAGCGATACACGTCCAGATAACCATCTGTAAAAGGATGCGTTGTGTTTTTTTCATAGCCGCAAAAATAATAGAAAAATTAAGATAATACATCCTAAGCCAAACAGATAACAATTAGTTACACATAAGGTTACTTATTTTAAAAATACATTCACTGAAAAAAACGCTGCGTTCACTGAATGCTCAAAAATCATATCAAACCTTTTGCTTTCTTTATACTCAAAGAAGTACTAAACAACTATAAAATGAAAGCAAAACAGGTTGTATACACCGTGCTAGTGGCATTATTTTTTATAACATACACAAATGCACAAGAAAGAGGAGATCAAAAACCAGAGAGAGGGCAACGTCCTGCTCCCCCATCTTATGAAGAATTACTTCAAAAAATGGATGCAAATGAAGATGGAAAATTAGCCGAAATCGAAGCAAAAGGCCCATTATCAAAAGACTTTAAACACATAGATGCAAATCAAGATGGTTTTATCACTAAAGACGAACTTGAAAAAGGAGCGCCAAATCATAGAAAGAGAAAATCTAAAAATGGTGTAAACCTAACATCTATTTTCAAAGAAATGGATACAAACAAAGACAAGAAAATCGCAAAAAGTGAAGCAAAAAATGGTATCGCCGATCGCTTTCAAGAATTTGATCTTGATAACGATGACTACATCTCAAAAATTGAAATGGGAAAAGCACTCAAAAGAATAAACAAAAACAAATAAACATACGTAAACACTTCATACTATGAAAAAACAACTCTTAAAAAACACCCTCTTCACTTCCTTTATTATAGGAATATGTGCCTTTGCTTTTATCGCATGTGGTAATGACGATGATGGTGCAATAGCTACAGATGATGATACTAATGTGACTGCCGAACTTCATGCTGCCTTTGCAGATTTTGACACAGATGAAACCGACATTTATGTAGACGG
>CAKZKZ010000577.1 GCA_937124495.1 uncultured Dokdonia sp.
CTTACAGATGTCTCTTATGGGGATGATCCGCAACAAGTATATGACTTGTATTTACCAGAAGGTAGAACGACAGATGCGACCAAGGTAGTTGTTTTGATACACGGAGGTGGTTGGACCTCTGGAGATAAAGAAGATATGGCTTCATCGGTTGCCTTTATGCAAACATTTCATCCAGATCATGCCATTCTAAATGTAAATTATGCATTGGCAGCACTTCCAAATACACCCGCATTTCCAAATCAATATGAAGATATTCAAGCCATTATCAATCAAGTGACGGCGCAGCGAGAAGAATTACACATCTTACCAGAATTTGGCATGATAGGCGCAAGTGCTGGAGCACATCTAGCGATGATGTACGACTATGTATATGACACTAATGATCAAGTGAAATTTGTGATTAATATTGTAGGACCTAGTGATTTTACAGATTCATTTTATGCAAATGATCCTAACTTTACTATTGCACTTAGCGTTTTTGTAGATGAAAGTCAGTTTCCAGAAGGCACTGATTATGCAGTAGCAAATAGCCCTGCATGGCAAGTAACGGCAAGTAGCAGCCCTACCTTACTATTTTATGGAAATCAAGATCCACTTGTACCACTCACCAACGGAATGCGACTAGACAGCAGCTTAAACACCAGCAATATAGATCATCTATTCACTGTATACCAAGGAGGTCATGGTAATGATTGGAGTGAAGAAAGCACACTAGACTTAGCGGTAAAGTCTAGCGAATATATTAACACTTATCTCCCGATCGTCATTCAATAATTTTAAGTTTTGCAAAGCGTAGTAATAGCTTTTTCAAGCCGCCATTCTGAAAATTGATTTCAGCTTTTTGATCTTGCCCTTTTCCGTCGAGACCTTCCACAATACCGCGTCCAAAACGAATATGCTCTACAATTGTTCCTCTTTGTAAAGCACCTACCACATTAGAAATCGGTACATCACCAGTATCTACAGGTTTTATCTTTCGGAGTTTACGTAATTGATCCCCAGTAGGAGTTCCTACACTTGGTGGGGCGCCACTTACAGGTTTCTTTAAACGCAATTTACTCTTATCTACATCTGCAAAGATATCTGTATCCATTAATGGTTTATAACGATAACTTTGCATAGGGGTTTGATAATCGAGGTACTTATCATCAATCTCTTCTATAAAACGACTCGGTTCCGCTTCTACTAGTTTTCCCCATCGATAGCGAGATTCCGCATACGTAAGGTATGCCTGCTTCTCTGCTCGGGTCAACGCTACATAAAAGAGACGGCGTTCTTCTTCCAAATCGCTACGCGTATTCATACTCATCGCACTTGGGAAAAGATCTTCTTCCATCCCTACGATATAGACAAATGGAAATTCCAGTCCTTTTGCTAAATGAATTGTCATCAATGCCACACGATCTTCATCTCCTTTATCATTATCCAGATCTGTAGCCAGTGCGACATCTTCCATAAACTCTGCTAGAGATCCTGTAGTATCGGCCATTTGCTTTTGCTCTTCTACAAAATCACGCATTCCGTTAAGAAGCTCTTCTATATTCTCTATACGTGCAATACCTTCAGGCGTTCCATCTTTTTTGAGTTCTTGAATCAGTCCTGTTTTTTTAGCCACCATTTCTGCGACTTCAAAAGCATCACTGCCTTCATTAAAAACCTGAAAGCTTTTAATCATGGTCACAAAATTGGCTAACCTTGTTTGCGTCCCTCGATTAATATTCATCGAAGACCCTAACTGATCTATTTTTTCCATCACTTCGAAAATAGAACGGCTATAATGTTTGGCTGCCACAATCAACTTATCAACAGTGGTACCACCTATACCACGCGCAGGATAATTGACAACACGCCTAAGCGCTTCTTCATCCTTTGGATTAATGATCAAACGTAAATAATAAATAACATCTTTAATCTCTTTACGTTGATAGAAAGATAGTCCTCCATAGATACGATATGGGATATCACGTTTACGCAAGGCATCTTCCATCGCACGTGATTGCGCGTTGGTACGATATAAGATCGCAAAATCACCATTCATTAATTGGTGATTCATTCTATTTTCAAAAATACTAGATGCTACATAACGTCCTTCTTCTCCATCATTAATGCTTCTATGCACAACAATCTCTCCCCCACTTTCATTAGATGTCCAAACCGTTTTATCCAATCGTGTTTTATTATTTTCAATTACAGAGTTGGCTGCCTCTACAATATTCTTTGTAGAGCGATAATTTTGCTCTAGACGGTACATTGCAACATTCTCATAATCCTTCTGGAAATTCAGAATATTATTAATATTTGCCCCTCTAAACGCATAAATACTCTGAGAATCATCTCCCACCACACAGATATTTTGAAAACGATCCGAAAGTGCTTTTACAATCAGATACTGACTGTGATTGGTATCCTGGTACTCATCAACCAATATATATTGAAAACGATTTTGATATTTTGCCAGTACTTCTGGAAACCGATTTAAGAGCTCGTTGGTACGTAATAATAAATCATCAAAATCCATCGCTCCTGCTTTAAAACAGCGATCTACATTCTCCGCATAAATCTCCCCCATACGAGG
>CAKZKZ010000578.1 GCA_937124495.1 uncultured Dokdonia sp.
TGGAGCACAACGTATAGAGTTGTGTAGCGAACTGGCATTAGGAGGTATTACACCAAGTCATGGTTTAATCGAAAAAGTAGTTTCAGATTTAGAGATTCCTGTATATGTCTTGATACGTCCGCGTAGTGGTGATTTTACCTATTATGATGATGAGTTTGATGTGATGTTGCGGGATATTGCTTTTTGTAGAAATATAAAAGTAGCAGGTATTGTTTCTGGAGTTTTGCATCCAGATTTAACGATTGATGAAGAGCGTACACAAACACTGGTAGATGCATCCGGTGGCATGACTTTTACATTTCATCGTGCTTTTGATTGGACTCCTAATGCAATGGATGCGCTTAAGATACTTCAAAAAATAGGTGTAGATCGTATTCTTACTTCGGGTCAATCTGATACCGCATTAGCTGGTTTGTTTGTGCTAAAAATGCTATTAGAAAAATCCAATAATAAGCCTGTTATATTACCAGGCGGAGGGATACGACCTAGCAATATAGGACAGTTTATCACAGCTGGATTTAAAGAGATTCATGCTTCTGCAAGTAATACTATTGAAAGCCTAGAAGGCGCTTTTCCAATGCATAATTTACAAGCAGTGCAGCAAGATTTACAGACCTATTCTGATCCTGAAAAGATTAAGAAGCTTCTGGAAGCGATGTATAATTCATAGAGATGCCTAGTAGAATATTTAAATTTATATGGAAGCTTCATCCAATTGCATTGGGGTTGTTAATGGTTTTTATCATTTTCTTTTTCTTTGCACTTAATGTAATTGTTGGAATATTTAGTTTTTTTGCCAATACGCCAGAACCAGGTGATCGTATTATGATTATTGGACCTTTTTTGATCTATGCTATCTATCTAATTTGGAGTAGAAATGTAGCTGTCTTTTTTAATCAAAAATTAGTAAAGCCTTCTCCTATTCCTATCACATGGTATATGAGGAGCTATTGGTATTTGATCATATATGTTTTTCTGGAAACCATTACAAAAACACCTTTGGGTGATACAGATTTAAAAGTAAGCGAGACCACCTACTTGGTATTATTACTAGTTGCAATGTTTATTAGGTTTCTAGCATTGATCGCATTTATATATACTAACCTTTTTACAGCACAAGTTGTGATGAGTATTGAAAAAGGAAAAAGAGTCGCTATGAGTGATTCACTCCTATACGCTGGATATATGTGGGCGTTTCCTATAGGAATTCCAATGCTTCAGCATAAACTAAAGAAAAAGTCTAAAAAGAAAATAACACCTAATAGATGATGTATTAATCATTCAGTTTTAGAACAGCCATAAACGCTTCTTGTGGAATCTCTACATTTCCGACAGCACGCATACGTTTTTTACCCTTCTTTTGTTTTTCTAGAAGTTTACGCTTTCGCGAAATATCACCACCGTAACATTTAGCGGTTACATCTTTACGTAAGGCTTTTACCGTTTCACGCGAAATGATTTTTGCGCCAATTGCCGCTTGGATAGGAATATCAAATTGTTGACGTGGAATCAATTGACGTAGTTTCTCACACATTTTCTTTCCTATATCATACGCATTGTCCTTGTGTAATAATGCCGATAGCGCATCTACTTCTTGTCCATTGAGAAGTACATCTACTTTTACAAGATTAGAAGGGCGCATTCCTATAGGAGAGTAATCAAAAGATGCGTATCCTTTTGATACTGTTTTTAAACGATCATAAAAGTCAAAAACAATTTCTGCAAGTGGCATATCAAAAGATAACTCTACACGTTCAGGTGTAAGATATGTTTGATTTGTAATCGTCCCTCTTTTTTCTATACATAATGACATTACGGGACCTACAAAGTCTGATTTTGTAATGATAGATGCTTTAATAAAAGGTTCTTCTACACGATTCATACTAGATGGATCGGGTAAATCAGATGGATTATTTACAAGAATAATGTCATCTGGAAATTTATGTGTAAATGCATGATACGATACATTAGGTACGGTAGTGATTACCGTCATATCGAATTCACGCTCCAAGCGTTCTTGAATAATTTCAAGATGTAACATTCCTAAGAATCCACAACGAAAACCAAAACCTAATGCAGCAGAACTTTCAGGTTCAAAAACCAGAGAAGCATCATTGAGCTGTAATTTTTCCATAGAAGAGCGAAGCTCTTCATAATCTTCTGTGTCTACAGGGTAGATTCCAGCAAATACCATAGGTTTTACATCTTCAAATCCTTCAATAGCTCTCTGTGTTGGATTTTTTGCATCAGTAATGGTATCACCTACTTTTACTTCACGGGCATCTTTGATTCCTGTGATTAAATAACCAACATCTCCAGCTTTAATTTCTTGTTTAGGAGCTTGTGTCAGTTTTAATGTTCCTACTTCATCAGCTCCATACGTTTTGCCAGTAGCAACAAATTTTATTTGTTGATTTTTTCTGATACTTCCATTTAAAACTCTGAAATAAGTTTCTACACCTCTGAAAGGGTTGTAAACAGAATCAAAAATCAGTGCTTGTAGTGGCTCATCAAGATTTCCTTCTGGAGCAGGGATTCGTTCTATAACTGCGGCTAAGATTTCTGTAATCCCTATACCTGTTTTCGCGGAAGCGGGAATAACTTCATCTGCATCACAACCAAGTAAGTCTACAATATCGTCTGTTACCTCTTCAGGATTGGCGCTAGGTAAATCTACTTTATTAAGTACGGGAATGATTTCAAGATCATTCTCAAGAGCTAGATATAAATTAGAAATTGTTTGTGCCTGAATGCTTTGAGCAGCATCTACAACCAGTAAAGCACCTTCACAGGCAGCGATACTTCGAGAAACTTCGTAAGAAAAATCCACATGGCCAGGTGTGTCTATCAAATTAAGAATATACTCTTCTCCTTTGTAGGTATATTCCATTTGTATTGCATGTGATTTGATTGTAATACCACGCTCACGTTCCAAATCCATACTGTCTAGTAATTGCGCTTGTGCTTCTCGCTTAGTGACAGTAGAGGTTTCGTCAAGAAGACGATCGGCTAATGTGCTTTTACCGTGATCAATATGTGCAATGATGCAAAAATTTCTAATATTCTTCATAATCTAGTCCAAGTCAATGTGTGCAAATATAGTTGTTATGTTAACGATTATAGAGGTTGAAAATTAGATTTTGTGCATTTCGTCGAAAAAAAATATGATAACTCTCTTTACTATAGCTTTTGCAGTATTTTTACATGTCAATAATGAAGAATTTCACCCCTTTTTTTTTAGCACTTTTTTTAGTGCTAAGCTCTAGTTTTATTGCAGCTCAAGAAGCTAAAATTTCTGGGCGTGTCGTGACGATTTCTGAAGAAGCTGTTCCATTTGCAAATGTGGTGCTTTATACTCCAGATGATGTCATTGTAAAAGGAGCTATCACAGATGATTTTGGGAAATTTGTTTTTACCGCTATTAATGAAGGCTCTTATGTTGTTAAAGTTAGTTTTGTAGGCTATGAAGAGTATACATCTTCTGTATTTGATTTTTCTGAAAATAAAGCACTTCCTAAAATAATACTTAAAGAAAACACACAGAACCTTGATGAGGTGACTGTGATTAGTAAAAAACCTACGATTTCTCGTAAGGCAGATAGACTTATATTTAATGTAGAAAATACCATAGCTGCACAAGGAACTACGTGGGATATACTTAAAAGAACACCTGGTGTTGTTGTTAAACAAGATGCGCTTACAGTAAGAAATACAAACGTGACAGTCTACTTGAATGATCGTAAGGTAGAATTAAGTTACGAAGAAATTCAAAGCCTTCTAGAGAGTATAGGTGGAGAGAATATAGCATCTGTTGAGGTGATTACAAATCCATCAGCAAAATATGACGCAGAAGGA
>CAKZKZ010000579.1 GCA_937124495.1 uncultured Dokdonia sp.
CTTGCCATAAGCATACTGAGAAATCTTCGGCGCAGTCGAATCTTCTTGCGTTTCGGTTTGATGATAATTGTACAACAAAGTCACCACAGTCTTTGCCCCTTCTACTAACTTTCGAGGATCAATCCGCTTCTCAAAATGGTTCTCCATGTATTGCATTTTGCCATGCATTCCTTGGTTCAGCCATTGTTCCAGTCGCTTCGCTTCCTCTGTCAGTTCCTTCGCTTCAGATACACCAACAAAAGTAAAGCCCAATTCATAGGCTTTTTCTTTGACAATATGTGTGTTTGTTTTTTTCACAAGTGTAAAATAGGCTAATAGAATGAATTTCTATTAGCCTAAGGATTTTTTATCTGGTATTTTTGATATTTTTATTTTTGAATCAGAATTGTTTGTTGAAGATGTCTTCTATCTTCTTTAATACGTAACAAATAAAGCCCTGCTTCTAAACTAGATAAGTTCAACTCTTGTTCTTGTTCCAATTCTCTAGCATATACTTCTTGTCCTGCACTATTAAAAATTTGTAGTTGTCCTGTCACAGCTTCTTCTAACAATAATTTGCCTGTCGTTGGATTAGGATATACTGATATCGATTCCTCAAGTGTAGGAATTGTCGTCGTACTAACAATAAGACCTTCATGTTTATAATAAAGCAGTGTATTACTAATAGCTCTAACAGCATCTAAGTCTCCATCTGCATCTATATCTGCAAAACTATAAAATCCTGTTGGAGACAAATCATTTAATACTGATCCTGAAAAACCTACAGAATCCATGCTAGTTCCGTTATTATTAAAATATATTGGAGAGGAAGTCCCACCGCCCATTATATCAAAATAGGTAATCATATCATAATCTCCATCTTCATCCAGATCTATAAAGTCCGTTACATTTCGCATTGTAGAACGACCACTAACTACTGAAGTAGAAAAGAGCCCTGCTGCTGGATTATTCGCAAGACTTTGGCGTTCGAATATAGGTGCAGACGGGGTTCCTGTATTTTCGTAATACCATAACTTATCACTGCCAGATACTCCTAAAAAAGGGGCTCCTATTGCATAATCATAACTAGATACTCCCATAAAACAATCTTGGTCTCCATCTCCATCCATATCTACAAACGAAGGAAAAAAACCAAAATAGACATCTGATAAACCCGCCCCCAAATCAGCTACATGCATTAATGCACTATCTAAAGGATTATCAACAGGTGCTTGAAGGGTAAATTGAGCCATTCCTGACATTGCTGTATTTTCATAATAATTGAGCTCTTCTACTTGATAATTTACTGGATCACGAGAAGTGAACAAATCTTGATCTCCATCTCCATCTATATCTACAAAAGCAAAAATACTTTTGTCTGTAAAATTATTTAAAGGGTTATTTGCTGCTGCCTGTAATAGGAAATTAGGAGCTACATCAGTCCCTGTATTTTCATAAAAATCTGTCCCTAAAGTTCCTCCACCTACATCTCTAAGTATAAATAGATCTAAATCTCCATCAGTATCTATATCTACCAATAGACTTCCTTCTATTTGCACTGCTGTAAAACCATTAAAAGGATTATTTGTTCCTGTTTGTTGTTGAAAATCCACAGTCTGCCCAACAACAGGCGTAGCCATACCCAAGGCAGCCACAACAGCTACTCCAGCTCCCAAGTGCTTCAATTGAAACGAGCAGCGCTTTAGGCGACTCAACAATTGTTGTTGTTTAAATTGTAATTCGTCAAGTACATTGTATGCTCTAATGCCTACTACAACTGCGTCAAATCTGCTTAGTGTTTCAGCATCTATTTCTTCTGGTGTTATCACGCGAACGTTATATCCAATTTGTTGTAAACTTTCTGGAACAGCATCGCCAGCACCTTGTATATATCCAATATTTTCACCTTTCTTTTTAATGTCTAAACGCACAATTTTACTCTCACTTGGTAATAAAACGGTTTGAAACGGAATATGCTCGTAACCAATTTCTATAAGTTCTTTGGAGTATTTATCTTCATTAATAGTAACTATTGGACCTATATAACCTTCACTTTCATTTTTAGGAGGAATGATAGTAAAAACAAGTGTTTGTTCCTCTCCTTTATGTGCAATTGATACCTTTTGGTTTTTTGGGTAAACGTTCCAGTCGTTTGGATGACAAACTTCAGCAAAACCTTCAAGATTGTCTCGTCCAGCTTTTACCACCACAGTTATATCTCGTTGTTTATCATTTTCCAAAATGATGACTTTTTCGGTGATTTTTGCAGATGCCTCTGGAATAATTTCAAAAGGCTTATATAGCTCACCTTTTTCCGGTTTTGAGTATCTGTGTACTATCGCTTTTGTTATGGTTAGTGGTACATTATTGATTAAAAGATT
>CAKZKZ010000580.1 GCA_937124495.1 uncultured Dokdonia sp.
TTGTATAAATATACGAGGTAGGCGCGCCATTAGAAATTCCTTTTCTAAATAATAGTCACGCCTATAAAATCAGTTTAGCTTTCAGCAATCAATCAGGTAAAAGTCTAAAATCAAGCACTCTGACCCCTTGATGGCCTTGATGTGACCCCTTGGTGGTTTCCGTCCTACTATGATGGATGTCCAATTTGTTTCTGGGCATAATGATCACCGAGCTAAATTAAAGGCTTAAATTAACTTTAGATCACTATTCGAGATTACGACTACCACCGTTACATTAGGCACCCACTATGATGGGTGTCCATGTAGTTTAGTTAGTTTCCATGTAGTTAGTTACTCCCACTATGATGGGTGTCCATGTAGTTAGTTATTAGTTATAGTTAGGTTAAATACGTTGCGTAATCCTGCTCGGTATAAAAACAAGCACTCTGTCCCCTTGATCTGGGTTATTGCCACGCTGAACAATATGATATGAACATCCCTTTACATAGATACGAGGTAAACGCGCCATTAGAAATTCCTTTTCTAAATAATATGCCACCCCTATAGAATCAGTTTAACTTCCACCAATCAATCAGCAAAAAGTCTAAAATCAAGCACTCTGACCCCTTGATCTGTGACCCCTTGATCTGATCAGATCGGACCATTACCCCTTGATCCATTTACTGCTCAGCATACACTACACATTGCGCTGAATTATCTCCCTCACCAAAACCTATGTAGCGAATGTAAACCTCTTTAGCCTCATCATAACCATTATCGAATGCAAACGAAAAACAATACCTTTCCCTTGAAGAAACATAAAAATCATTTCCATTTAAAAAAAACAAACGCACTCCAGAAGTGCCATATTTCATGGAAAGGAATTTTCCATGAAATTCCTTATATTCTTTATCAGAGTATCTTTTCCAAATATCGCTTTCTGTTTTAAATGATACGATCCCGCCAACAGGCAGCGAGATCAAAGCAGTAAAAAAAACAATAGCTATAAATGGATATGTTTTATAAGGCCCGTACCTCTGTTTGATATAGTCTACTGATTTATACAAGCTATAAATAATAGCCAAAAAAGCACAAACACTAAACAGGATATAAAATATCCCCCCTATAATGGAAGGAGATTCCATCTCAAAAATAATCATCTATTCTCTCTATTACTTGGCACTGTAACTCCGTTATTTCTATTACTCGCCACCGCATCAATGCCGTTACCATAAGTTAAGTTAACTAATCCGTAAATAGCTTTACTAATCAAGGGGTCTACTAATCAAGGGGTCAGAGTACTTGATTCTTTGAAAACACCAAAGACTTACGATCCCCTCCATGCTTATCACGACAAATACCTGTTTTCTCTGCTATCTTTCGCTTGAAACGATCATCACCAAGAACCCAATCTTTTTGAAGCGCTTCTCTTATTTCCTCTAAGTCCAATTCAGGCATAAATTTTTGAAATAAATTCCGGTAAGCCTGCTGCCTTTTCTCTCTATTTGAATCAAGTTTTAAATATTCATTATGCGATGTGATTAATTTTACTTCACGACCCGCCCCGTTATATTGAAAGCTAGACCACGGGTATTCACTTGCATGAACTACCATACCTGCACGCACTGGATTCAATTCAATATATCGATAAACCGTTAATAGATATCGTTCGGTTTCCACCACGCTAGATTTGAATCTACCCTCCCATAAAGTACCCGTACGTTGATGCGCAGAATTAAAATAACGAACATATTTACGCCCCAAACTCTGCATCATACGACTGATGTCGCCATCATCCATTGGAGTCACCAGCATATGCACATGATTCGTCATTAAAACGTAGGCATGTATCGCCACATCACAGGATTCTGCTGATTCTTTTAGATAGGTTAAATACGTTGCGTAATCCTGCTCGGTATAAAAACAAGGTTCACGGTTATTACCACGCTGAACAATATGATATGAACATCCCTTTACATAGATACGAGGTAAACGCGCCATTAGAAATTTCTTTTCTAAATAATATGCCACGCCTATAGAATCAGTTTAACTTTCACCAATCAATCAGCAAAAAGTCTAAAATCAAGCACTCTGACCCCTTGATCAAAATCAAGCACTCTGACCCCTTGATCACCATACACGCCATTAGCGCTGCTTCATCTAGCAACGCTTGTGATTTAAATCGTCCTTCCCAGAATCTACCCGTACAGCCATCTTCTGTATTCGCCTCACGCGCAACGGCTTCATTTAAGATACGCATAAACCAGCTAATATCCTGAAGACGTAAACGCCACTGATCAATAGTTTCCTGAAATACCAACATTTCTACCTTCGACAGTTCATCCTCATTTTTTAGATATTTTTGAGAAAGTACTGTGCCATTGAATAACTGATGCCAGCGCTCTACAACGTCATGATCAGACCAGCACTTAGCGCGATCACTATTGATATGAAGAATCACATGGTAGTGATTGCTCATGATGGCATAGGCAGCAATGTCGATAGCAAATACTTTAGGAAGCTCTAATAAACGATCTTCTAGCCAAGCACGACGGTGCCCGTAATTTTGGCCTGTCAGTGAATCAACGCCACATAAAAAGGCTCTGCGCACACAGCGGGCAACACAATGGTAATAAGGTGTAGATTCGACTGCAATGAGGGTTTTACGAAGTTTGGGCATCATGATCACCAAGCTAAGTTAGAGACTTAATTTGAGCTTAGATGATCATTTTCATTTTGCTCTATGATGGGTGTCCTATTTGTTTTAGTTGGGTGTCCTATTTGTTTTATACTAGGAAGTTTAAGAACTATGTTGATACATTTCATGCCTTAGCCACATAAATGCAGATATACATAGAACCATTAGCAAATTATTTTTTTCTGAAGGAGAGATGATTTTTAATTTTGTCGGAGTGAAAAAACTCCATATCTTTACCCTAAGGTAAAACACTTCAAAACTTCCAACAACAGGAACCACCTCTTCATCAGAAAACAAAACATTCCATTTATCAAAGCCATCAAAAGACCGAATTAAAAAAAGTGTTTCCTTAGATTCGTTTTTTATTAAACTACTCTGTCCTCCATCAAAATTCATCTCAAGACTACATAAACCATAGGACGCCTTAAAATCTAAAAATGTTTCTGAATCAGTATGAAATAACAATGACTTGCCTTTGAATATTTTAAGATCATCGAAATCACGTTTAATCACGACATCTTCGAATAGTGCTATATTCGAATCCAGTTTTACACCGTCCCTACAACCCACAATACTAAATACAATACTCACTTTTCATCTCCAAAACCATAAGCTTTACCACGCCATTCGATAGCAAAATCCCCCAAACCTGACGAAAATTTCAAATTAACTGCACTTCGCACTTGATTGGTAGAGATATTTTCTCTTGCTCCAACCTGAAAATTTAGCCCTATATTGAATTTACTCAAGAGCTTAGTCACAAATGGAACTGATATTTTCTTTGCCGAGGTAGTTTCTAGAATAATACTACTTACACCATTCCCATCATAGTCTGAACCAATCCTAGTTACCTTATCTATATTGAACATGCCTAATTTTGAAGGTTTTCCTGACGACAGAAGATTTTTATTAGGAGTTTCAAATGGGTTAACGCCAACATTCTTATATTGCAGACCAAAAAAATCTGTCCCCAGAACAACTTTATTTTTTTCTCCGAAATATTTTTCTTCCGCGAATCAAGGGAATCAAGGGAATCAAGGGGTCAGAGTACTTGATTCTTCAAAAACGCTAAAGACTTACGATCTCCGCCATGCTCATCACGACTGATACCTATTTTTTCTTCTATCTTTTTCTTGAATCGATCATCACCTAGAACCCACTCTTTTGAAAGCG
>CAKZKZ010000581.1 GCA_937124495.1 uncultured Dokdonia sp.
CTGACAAAGTTAAGTCAGCACCATGGCACATGGAAAACTTTTTATTACACTCAGAGAAGGATAGAAAAAGTATGTTTGAAATAGTATAAAAACTACTTACAACACCGTATATAGCAAATAGGGCGTTCTGTGAATGACGAAAGTTTTGTACTTTTAAGCAATCACGCCAAAACAAAGTTTTGACATTTAACAAAATATAAAAGTAAAAACGTTTGTTTTGGCTTAGTGCAGTACGAAAGTTCAGTTCTTTTTCCCTGCCTTACTTGCCATATACAAGTCCTTAGGCAATATTGAAATGATAAAATCCGTTTACTACATAATGCTTCTTATCATTATTCCTGTTCTAACAAATGCGCAGGTTACTGAAAATGATATTGCTATATTCTCAGTTCGAGGACCAGTTTTATCAATGCACGAAACGGCCTATGAAGTTATCGAAGAAGATGGAGCAATAAGGAAAGGGAAATTGACTAATAAGGGATTGAGTGTTGATGGTCTACATTTCTTAAATTATCTCGTTATGTTTAATAAACAAGGGAGTGTAATTCTGTCGGAGAACTATCGAAACGAAAAATTAATAGATAGCATAGTATACACTTATGATTCTAGTAATAATCTTGTTAAACGTGAAAAATACGGAATCGATAATAATTCAAATCTTGTTCTATTCGAAGAACAGTTTTCTCAATACAATGTAAATGGAAACTTAATTGAAAAGATGACAATTGAGGTCTCAGACTCAATTCTAACTAAAACCGTTCTTAGATATGATAATAGAAATAATTGCATAGAGGAAAATGTATTTAGTAACAGCAACCCTAACCACACATACCCTAATCTAGATATTGTTTCCAAACATATTAGAAAATATAATTTAAAAGGTAATATAATAAAGATGAAGTATTATGACACCTACTTTAAACTACGCAAAGAAGTTTTTCGATACAATCATCAAGGACAGTTAACTAAAAGAAGAATGAATATTTGTAGAAGAAAAGGAGGAAAAAGTACCACACGTTATAGCTATAATGAAAAAGGGGGACTTATAGAAACTACGGTTCATGACAAAGGTTCCGATAAATGGAAAAAGGATCAATATGATTATGATGAATCTGGAAATATTACTCTACACTTTAGTAATAGTTTCAAGAATGTGGAAACAACCTTGACCTATAAATATGACTCTTTGGGTAATAAAACATGTAAAACTGTTGTTTCAGACAAGCATGACGTATATATAATCAAAGAAAGTATCTACGAATATGATACCGCAAAGAATTGGACGAAGAGAATCGATTTTATTGATGGTAAAGCTACATTAATTATAGAAAGAGAATTTACTTACTATTAGTAACATTGCCTAACAAAATGTAAATTTCGTAGCTGTTTCGTACCTAACAGCTACGAAAATTTACACAAACGTTATACCTCAATCATCCAACTCAACAAAAGAGTTCGAACTTTGACCCACTCGGTTCACCAAGCAGAATGAAGTCCTGACCTAAACAGTCAGGACTTTTTTTGTGCACTATACTTTGATCCTTGTTAAATATGGTTGTGGTGAGAAGTGTAGCATTAAGCTTGTCAAAATATTTATCCCCTAATTGGTTAAAGCTTCTTCCTTCAAAATTAAATTTTGTTAATCTCAAATAGCTTTGATAAAGCTATTAACTGTGTTTT
This sequence comes from uncultured Dokdonia sp., assembly GCA_937124495.1. Classification (GTDB taxonomy): domain Bacteria; phylum Bacteroidota; class Bacteroidia; order Flavobacteriales; family Flavobacteriaceae; genus Dokdonia. The sequence goes on from CAKZKZ010000581.1 coordinate 1,681, forward strand.
GACTATAGCGTTTAACACCAAAATTCACAACTCTCTATTGGTCGCAAAAGCCGTTAAAATGAACAGAATTGATATATTTGGTTTAGCAACAAGTTATCTACAATTATGAAGAACATCCTGACTTTAATTTTGGTTTTGGTTTTAACCAGTTGCAACTTCAATGCAAAAAATGAATTGCCGATCGTAGAAACTATTGAATTAAAACCTTTCCCAAAAGTTGAGGCTTCAACATTTGAAAACATATTTATAGTTGACGAGAATAAATGTAAAAAGTGGAATTTACCAATCACACGTTTTAAAATAGAATTTCCTAATAATGTAAAAGTTGATTCTGCAAAAACCGGAATTGAAAACTATGACTATATAAGTTTTCAAGTAATAGAAAATGATATTGTAATTGAGGAATTTTCTATTGGATATTCAGACTGTAACAGACTATTTGAAAAAGAACTTGGAGAAAAGTCAGCGGAACAAACTCTGACCAATTTAAAACAGAGATTTCCTAATACCAAAGAACTTTATAAAGGAATGGCAGAATTTTATGGCCAAACGAATTACCAACTAAATACTGAAATTGAAATAAAAGAAAAAACGCCGCAAAACTTTATCGGAATTTATCAAATGTTCAAAACTCACTATTATCCGAAAACGACTGACTTTAATCCTGTTAACTTAAGTTGGGCTGCAAACGAAAACTCTAAAATTATGAACAAAGCGGATTTTGGAACTAAAGGTTTGAGCGGTAAAATTTGGAAAACATTTGAATTTATAGAATAAATAACTGTAGGTAACAACGTGTATAATTAATTGACTTCTCTAGTCTATTTGCCAAAGTTCTCGCGAATTTTCTATTCGAATTTATCTACCCAATTAGTTGCTGAACCACATAACTAAGCATAAACAAGACCGTTAGCTGCTGGTAAAAACATAATGCAATAAAGTCGAAAATTATATTTGATTTTTTAATTTCCCACATAATATATACATATATTATATATACATCTACTATATTTGTAATATATAAATAACAATATAGAATATGAATAATAAAAACACATTAAACGATTTCTTAAAAATCGTAGAGATTTGGGAAAAAGAATTGGATAACTACGATACAAACCAATTAACTCAAAAAGAAAATGCAGAAAATTGGTCAATAGGGCAATTATACAAACATCTGATTGACGGGACATTAAACTTTCATTTACAGCAAGTAAACCTCTGTATTAATTCTACTGAAAATAAATCAAAGAAGAAAAACTTTAAAGGGTTTCTTGCATATAATCTTCTCAATGGGTTTCCTCCAATCAAAATAAAAGTACCAGCATCAGAAACCTATACGCCTAAAGAACCAGAAAGTGTTGACGAACTAAAAAATGGGTTTCAAAAATTAAGGCAAGAAATGGAAAATGTTCTTGAAAATCTCAAAAAAGACAAAAAAGGAAAAACCGCACATCCCGGTTTTTCATACTTAAATGCTTCTGAATGGTATCGCTTAATTCCTATGCATTTCAAACATCACATAAGGCAAAAAGAAAGAATAGACAATTTTTTGAAATCTAAGTAATTATGCATAATATGACAAAATATTGGATTGTAACTGTTTCAAAAGAACATGTTTTAAATGGAATTGATTGGAAAATAATGCAGGCTTGTCACGGAAAAAAGGCACCTTTAAAACGTATAAATAAAGGTGATTATGTTATATTTTATTCATCAAAATATAACATGAAGGACAAACAGCCGTATCAAAAATTTACAGCAATTGCGAAAACAATTGACAATGAAGTATATCAAGTAAAAATGTTTGAAAATTTTGAACCCTTTAGACGAAATGTAATGTTTTTAGAATGTGCAGAAACAGAAATAAGACCGCTAATTAATGACTTAGAATTCATTACCAACAAGCAAAGTTGGGGTTATCCTTTTAGATATGGGTTATTTGAAATATATGAAAATGACTTTAAATTAATATCTTCTAAAATGTTGTTAAAAGATGAATAAAAAAGAGAATATATTTACCTATAAAACGCCAAATGAGGCAACAGGCTTTTTGCTTTATAAAACGCATATGTATTGGCAAAGAGAAATAAAACGTAGTCTTAAACCAGTAGGTTTGACACACACACAATTTGTCATTTTAGCAAATACGTATTGGTTATATCTACAGAATAATCAAGTAACACAGATTGAAATTGCTCAACACGCAAAAATGGACACAATGATGACTTCAAATGTAATTAGAGCTTTGGAAAAGAAAGAAATAATAAAACGGACTGAACATCTAACTGATACAAGGGCGAAAATGGTTGAATTAACTGAAAAAGGTCTTATCATCTTCAAAAAGTCAGTAAAAATTGTTGAAGATTTTGACAGAAAATTCTTTGAAAACCTAAAAAACTCTAATCAATTTAATCAAGAATTATTAGAACTAATGAAAGACAAATAATGTACAATAAGGATTGATATGAATCACCAAGAAATACAGGAAAAACTATTGAATAATGATTTTCTTTTTTATTACTCTTATCAGCCTGGTTTTGTTCCTAAACTATGTGCACTAAAACTTTTTATAAGTCAAGAATTAGACTTTGACTTAATAATGAACTTTCACGAGAAAAATATAAATGAATTCACCAGAATTCAAGCAAACAAGTCAAAAGAAGAAGTAGAAAACTACATCAAAAATAATCGAAGAGAGCTTTATTTAAGTAGTAAAATTCCAAGACCAATTCGAAATGAATTATCTGAAATATTGAAAAGCTCTTTGGAGTTAAAAGAAACGTATATAGACAATTCTAAAAATGAATACACTCCTGAAGCTGTCTCTCATAAAACTTCAATTATTAATCACGAACAAGGCAGTTATTCAGTTGATTTAGGATATGGTTTTAATAAAAAACTCATGGATACGATATCTGAAAAGAATTTTATGAATCTAATTAACTTAGTAGAACACTGGTTAGAAAAAATCTCTGATGACCTAATGAAATATTACATTGAAGAATAACCAACTGGCCTCAATTAAAGAAACGAAGGTAATAATGATAAATAGAGTCCAATTTTCAATCGAAATAAAAGCTGATAAAGTTGACATTTGGAAAACTTTATGGGATGATAATTCTTATCGTGATTGGGCAGGTGTATTTTTTGAAGGCTCTTATCTTACCTCAGATAATTGGGTTGAAAAAAGCAAAGTTTTATTCCTTGGTCCAGATGAAAATGGAATTTATAGCATCATTGAAACACACATTCCCAATAAGACAATAAGCTTTAAACATATTGGAAATGTAGTAAATGGTGAAGAGCAACCTATTGATGCTCAAACAGAAAAATGGTCGGGATGCACAGAAACCTATTCACTTAGTGAAGGAAAAAATAGTATCAAACTTACTGTTGAAATAGATATTCTTGATGAGCATCTTGATTTTATGAATAAATCATTTCCAAAAGCACTAGAAAAGATCAAAGAAAACTGCAGCTAGCAACAAGCTTGATTCATTGTTTGACTTTGATCTAACTTTGTTCAGTAACTTTTATTAATTTTAAACTACACA
>CAKZKZ010000582.1 GCA_937124495.1 uncultured Dokdonia sp.
TTCTAAACTCGTTCCGTCAGAATAACGCCAGTCATCTGCTCCTTCATAAATTGCTGTATTTGGGCATTCTGGTTCACATGCGCCACAATTTATACATTCATCTGTGATGATAATTGCCATAGGTTCTTTTTTCAATAACTTTGCACAAAAATAGTGCCTATCTGTAGATTAGGCAAGCGCGTATGGAATTACTACAAAGAATTAACGCTTTTGTTCAACTAGGAGATTTTTTATCTCAATTTTCTAGAACAGAAATTACCAAAAAAGAAGGGGTTCCTTTTAACGACCTTTTCTTTGATGGATTGCAACATCAAATCAAATTAGCAGGTCAACATAACGGTTGGTTCACCAAAGAAAACATCCTATATGCTATAGAGGGGTGGACTGAATCGCTTACAGAAGCCCAGCTTACACAATGGTTAACGCCGTATGAGTCCGCTTTCGCGAAAGCGAGTTTACGAGGTTCACAACCAGAGGAAGAGCGTAGCGTTAAAGTGGAAACAGCATCCACTCCAAAAACCATTGCCGTTATTATGGCAGGGAATATTCCGCTAGTGGGCTTCCATGATTTTTTATCTGTACTCATATCGGGACATCGAGTGATTGTTAAACAATCTAGTAACGATAAACACCTACTCCCCTTTCTAGCAAAATATCTAGAATATGTAGCTCCAGCCTATAAAGGAATGATCACATTTACCGAAGAAAAGCTAGAAGCTTATGATGCTGTCATTGCGACAGGAAGTGATAATACCGCGCGTTACTTTGATTATTACTTTGGTAAAAAGCCAAATATCATTCGTAAAAACCGAAATTCGGTAGCCGTATTAACAGGTCAAGAAACACCAGAACAGTTGGAAGCACTTGCCGAAGATATTTTTAGATATTATGGCTTAGGGTGTCGTAATGTTTCTAAACTATATGTGCCAGAAGACTACAACTTTGACGCCTTTTTTAATGCCATATACGCTTGGAAAGACATTATTAATCAAGCAAAATATGCTAATAATTACGATTATAACAAGGCAGTTTACCTGATGAGCCTTTTTGAAATGTTAGAAAATGGGTTTTTAATGCTGAAGGAAGATGCAAGTTTTGGATCGCCTATAGCCACCTTGTTTTATGAGAAGTATACTTCCTTGGCATCGCTTTATACAACCCTAGAAGAGCATTCAGATAATATACAATGTGTCGTGGGAGAAGGACTGGATATAAACACGATAGCATTTGGACATACACAAAAACCACAGTTACATGACTATGCCGATGGTGTGGATACTATTGCATTTTTGTTAAAAAAATAGTGTATAAATTATCAAATTGATAACACATTTTTATATCAATTTCGGCATCTTTGTACTTTAATAAACTGCCTTATGACACGCTCATAAGATGTTAAGATACGATCATATAAGATTCGACTTAAAAAGTCGAGTAATCAACCCCATTAGTGGGATAAAACACACCCTATGAAAAAGCATAATTTTAGCGCAGGACCTTGTATTTTACCACAAGAAGTTTTTCAAGAAGCCTCTCAAGCTATTTTAGATTTTAATAACTCTGGATTATCCATTTTAGAGATCTCACACCGTAGTAAGGATTTTGTAGATGTGATGGATGAAGCCCGTAATCTTGCTCTAGAATTACTAGGCCTGGAAGGACTTGGCTACAAAGCTATATTCCTACAAGGAGGTGCTAGCATGCAGTTTTTAATGACTGCCTATAATTTATTACAAACAAAAGCAGGATATCTTAATACAGGAACTTGGAGTGATAAAGCGATTAAAGAAGCGAAGCATTTTGGTGAAGTTATTGAAGTAGCTTCTAGTAAAGACGCTAATTATAAGTTTATACCAAAAGGATTTATATTACCAGAAGGATTAGATTACTTACACCTTACAAGTAACAATACGATCTTTGGAACACAAATCAAGCACTTCCCAGAGGTAGATTGCCCTCTTATTTGTGATATGAGTAGTGATATTTTTTCGCGAAAGCTAGATTTTTCAAAATTTGATATGATCTATGCAGGTGCTCAAAAAAATATGGGTCCAGCAGGAACCACACTTGTGGTCATAAGAGAAGATATTTTAGGAAAAGTAACGCGTGCGATTCCTAGCATGTTAGACTATAAAACACATATTAGTAAAGGAAGTATGTTTAATACACCATCAGTATATGCGGTGTATGTATCTATGCTTACTATGCGTTGGCTTAAAGCGAAAGGTGGCGTAGAAGCTATCGAAGAAATCAACGAGCGTAAAGCAAACCTATTGTATTCTGAAATAGAACTGAATCCATTATTTAAAGGATTTGCTGCTAAGGAAGATCGTTCTAATATGAATGCAACCTTCTCTCTGACCGATGGAGACTTAAAAGAAACCTTTGATGCTATGTGGAAAGAAGCGGGTATCAATGGTCTTAATGGTCATAGAAGTGTAGGTGGTTATAGAGCCTCTATGTATAATGCATTATCATTGGACAGTGTAGGAACACTCGTCGATGTGATGAGCGAACTAGAAAGAAAGGCGTAATCTAGACTGTAGGCCAAAAATGATATGTTTTACAAAGCAACCTAATATAGCTAGCTAGACACACAGACACATAAACTTTTAAACATATAAACTCATAAACATATTTATGAAAGTATTAGCAAACGATGGTGTATCACAAACAGGAATTGATGCATTAGAAAAAGCAGGATTTGAGGTTATTACCACAACCGTAGCCCAAGAACAATTAGCCAACTATATCAATGCAGAGCAAATAGATGTTGTCTTAGTACGTAGTGCAACAACTGTACGCAAAAACGTAATTGATGCATGTCCAAATCTTAAAATTATAGGACGTGGTGGTGTTGGTATGGACAATATAGATGTTGCTTACGCTCGCGAAAAAGGGTTACATGTGATTAATACACCTGCAGCCTCATCGGCTTCTGTAGCTGAACTCGTATTTGCCCACTTATATGGAAGTGTACGTTTTTTATATGCTGCCAATAGAGATATGCCATTAGAAGGAGATTCTAAGTTTAAAAACCTTAAAAAAGCGTATGCAAAAGGGGTTGAACTTAGAGGAAAAACATTAGGTATTTTAGGATTTGGACGTATAGGACAAGAAGTAGCAAAAATTGCTATCGGATGTGGGATGAAAGTTATTGCTAGTGATCCATACATGGAAAAGGCAACAATAGAAATTCCGTTTTTTGATGGACAATCGGCTTCTTTTACCATAGAAACAATTTCTAAAGAAGAAGTACTAAAACAAGCAGATTTTATCACATTACACGTTCCTGCTCAAAAAGAATACGTCATTGGGAAGAGTGAATTTGCATTGATGAAAGAAGGTGCTGGTATTGTAAATGCTGCAAGAGGTGGGGTGATAGATGAAGTCGCTTTAATTGAAGCGCTTGATACTCATAAATTATCTTTTGCTGGACTGGATGTTTTTGAAAACGAACCACAACCTGCAATTAAAGTATTAATGAGCCCAAGAGTATCACTTACACCACATATAGGTGCTGCAACGCAACAAGCACAAGATCGTATTGGAACTGAGCTTGCTGATCAAATTATTGAGATTTTAAAATAAATCATACATACATAACCATATATCTAAAACAGTATTGTCTACAGTTTTAGATATCTATAAAAATCACCTTGGTATATCAAGGTGATTTTTTTATACCTTAAAACCAAAAACATCGATAAAATACATCTAATTGAAGATAAAGTGTCTTTTTAAGTGTCAAAATCCTGTTTCCTTTAAATATTTCGTAAATTGAAACTATTAATAACTTAAATCATAAAAGATGTCAGGATTACTAGACTTATTAAACAGCCCAATGGGAAAACAGATTATTAGCGGAGTGAGCGGGTCAACAGGTCAATCAGAAAGTGATACAGGGAATCTATTAAGTATGGCAATGCCAGTACTTATGGGTGCCATGAAAAAAAATGTACAAACTCCAGAAGGAGCAGCAGGATTAATGGGAGCCCTTTCGGGGAAGCATGATGGAGGAATATTAGATAATTTAGGAGGTCTTTTTCAAGGAGGTGTAGATGAGAGTGTACAAAAAGATGGAGAAGGCATATTAGGACACCTTTTAGGAGGTAATCGTCCAAATGTAGAAAATGCATTAAGCCAAAAATCAGGAATGGATGCTGGATCTGTAGCACAAATTCTTAAAGTAGCAGCGCCTATCTTAATGGGAGTCTTAGGAAAACAAACAAAACAAGCTGGAGTAAGTGATGCTGGAGGAATGAATGCACTACTTGGAGGAATGTTAGGGGGACAACCTCAAGAGAATCAAAGTCTTATATCTTCTTTACTCGATGCAGACGGAGACGGAAGTATTTTAGATGATGTAGCAGGTATGGTACTAGGAGGAAATAAAAAACAAGGAGGACTTGGCGGATTATTAGGAGGTCTCTTCGGAAAATAAATAGTATTTAACTAATTGTTATTTAAAATCACATACTACTGTCGTAGTATGTGATTTTTTTATGTTTAGAAATAAGTTCATTATATCAATTATAACTTAAAATGAACCTAAAGAATTTGAATTATAACGTGCTCAGATGAGATAGAAAATCAAAGCATAGTTTTAACTACGGTTTTATTTTATATTGAAGTATAGGTGCGATAGGAACAAATTAGTAGATGTATTTTAAGTTATAGTTGATATTTAGGAGTACTCCCTCACCCAATACGCCCATTCCCTCATTTATCGTTTTTATAACAACGTAAGTACTATAGATTTGTTAACGACAAAGAGCAGCAATGATACTGCTTTACATTAACACAAATTTCGAACTAAATTTAGTACATTTAAAATTATGAAAAAGATTTTTTACACGCTCATTATTGCCGCCTTTGTTATAGGATGTGCATCGACAAATACAAAAAGGGATATTGCAAATACCGCTGGTGATACATCAGATACGGTACGTATTGCAAATGATAGCTTAGAATTTGAAATTCTAATTATAGAACCTGGATTTAATAGTTGGCTTGCCACGCAACGACCTAGAGGGTACTACGAGCAATTCTGGCTAGAAACTAGAAATTCCATTAGAGTTATAACGTACAACAATCGTGTCTTAAACAGTACTCAATATGATCCTAATGTATATCTACAACAAATCAATTATGAGCAAGGTGTAGATTATGGATATGAAGTTAATTACTTATTACATAATTGGTTTAAATTTTTTGAACAACGCTACAAACAAAAGCTCCGATAGTCGTATTTTTGTTCTGTGATACAGAACTTAAAAAATCGCTGGGAAATAACTCAAAATTGGCAATTCATCCATATTATTCTTGGTTTGATTGCCACTTTTTTTTCTGCATATCTCATCTCAAAAGGTATTATACATGCTATTTCTATTCAAAATGAGACCTACACGCTCATTGCGATGGGTGTATGTACACTTCTAGTTGCTTTTATTTTATTAA
>CAKZKZ010000583.1 GCA_937124495.1 uncultured Dokdonia sp.
TGAGGCTAAAACATTTGATTTAAACTATTCTTATTTTAAAAATAATCCAAACACTGCTGTTACAAATCACTTATTTGTTCGTTTAAAATTAGATGAGATTCTTATTAAAGATGCTGAAGGGGACGAGCAATATAATTATGAGTTTGAATATGATCGAGAGCATGAAATGCCTTCTCTTACTTCTAGTGGACAAGATTATTTAGGGTTTTATAACGGGCAAGCAAATCCTATGGGACTCATTCGATCATCTATTCCAGGTAATACAGCCTATCCTACTTCTTATGGATATCAATTTACTGGTTCTAATCAAGGTGCCCATAGAGATCCTAATGATCATTTTTCAACCATAGGCATGCTTACTAAGATTAAATATCCTACAGGCGGATATTCAGAATTTGAGTTTGAAGGTGATGGCATTGCAGAACCTATTTATGATAATGATTCAGATCACGTAGAAAAGTTATCTTTAACACTATCAAGAATAGAAGAAGCTCCTTTTCAAAGCGATGAGTGTAACCGACATCATGTATCAGAAGAAGAAAAATCGGCACATGTACTCTCAGATACTTTTTATGTAAGTGCACAAGCAGAAGGGTCGCATACGATAAACTATTCAAAAACAGGAATAAATACAGTCCCCCCTCTTTCATATCAATTTTCTCAATTTGTCATTGTAAAGATACCTGGTAGTGCCAACACTCATGATTGGAGTCAAATTTATAATAATGACTGTGAATTACTGATCGATCAAGATGATTTAGTGATCAATCATATAGCAGGCGGAGGAGCGCATACCTCAGATATAGAAGAATCTATATATTTGGAACAAGGTACATATCAAGTCTTATTACTTTTATATGATATTGCTTTTACTAAAACTATTAGTGTATCTGGTCCTCCAAACTATGGTAATATTATAGGCTATAACACTATTCCAAGAGCAGGTGTTCGCGTAGCAAAAATCACAGATTATGCGACTACAGGGGTAAAGGCAAAAGAAAAAGCGTATGAGTATAGTTCTGGCACAGAAATTACACGTCCTCAATTAGAATATGTTACCGAGGAGCGATATGGTGATCAGACCTCTACAGAAGGAATTCATACGATGAGAGATTATAGTATATTACACAGACTTGCTTATGCACTTAATGGAAGTAAACAACATATCGCGTATCCTAGAGTTAGAGAGAAAATAGTAGATTTTAATGATCCTACAAAAAGTCTTACTAAAACCACACGATTCCAAACCCCAAGTTTAAGCGGAGGAACGTATAATTCTGGAAGTTATACATATCCTCTACAAGGAGGTAGTTATACAGCAACCAATTACTCCAAAAACCCTACCTCTGGTCAAGTAAAAGGAAGTTCAACAGCTACACAGAGCTCTACCACTACTTTTAATGATGCAGGGCATTATCGTAGTACCTATGGCGTGGCGACAGGTGTTATTGGGCGTAATAATAACTTATTCCCCACCATTCAAGGAAGCTTCGGTAATTATCGCATTGTACTTAA
>CAKZKZ010000584.1 GCA_937124495.1 uncultured Dokdonia sp.
AACGGCATTTATTATCGCTTCCTCTAGTCAAAGTTTTGTATATGCCATGCTAAGAAATATTGACTTAGAAAAAGAAGATCGGTCTATTGTGGTTTATGGACAGCCAAGATGGAAGGATTTCACACAGATTAGCTACCAGTATTATGAGACGATGAATGTCCATATTAGTTCTGAAGCGTATCTAAATCCAGATGATTTTAATACTCAAACATTCAAAGAAGAGTTTTATAATAAATATGGAATGCCTCCAACAACTGAGGCTTTTAAAGGCTACGATTCGGTATTATATTTTGGTAGAATGCTCAAAGAATTCGGTACAGGTTTTAGATCTAAATTGGATGTCAATCCAAAAGAAGGATTACATACTCGATTTGATATTCAACGAACCGTAACTCAACCAAAAATAGGTGCAGAAGGAGATGCGCTTAATCAGTTCGATCAATATATGAATAAGCACCTAAATATTTTAGAATTTTCTGGGTATCAATTTAGGAAAGCGGATTAGTTGGCTATAGGTCAAAGGTCGAAGGTAAATCACTAAACACCTAGAATACCCCGATGTATGAAGTTTGTAACTTCTTACCAATATTTTGACAAGTTTATCAAGTTCTTAACTTTTTTGGTTCTTTGACAAATCCCGTGGAAAATATACGCTGCCTTTGGCAGCTAAAAGATTCTTTGGGGTGAGCGGTTGTTTTTTTGCGCTTTCAGCGCAAAAAACAACCGCTCACCCCTCAAAATTTCTTCGGCGGCGTAGCCGCCGTATCTTAATCACGGGATTTGTCAAAGAACCAAGTTTGTTTTAATACGTCTCGCCCGCTTCGCGGGCTCGACGGAGGGATTGTTAAGGGGGAGTAAATCTAGGTTTTTCAACGAAAAACCTAGATTTACTCCCCCTTAACATCCCTTTTAGTAGCAGCATAGCTGCGCTCGGGGGGCACGTTAAAATGATAATTATTTCAATTACAATGTAGTAATGGATGTAGTTTTAAATTAAGTATTAAATAGGTTTGCTAAAAAGTGGTTAACCAATTAATATTTTACTACATTCACATCTTATTTAAATTTAAAAAAAAGAAGGGATAATTAACGAATAGGGATGGAGAAGATACTAACAGTATTAGTGCATGGAACTGGATTTGCAGGACAAGGTCACACAGATGCATTTCGGGCAGTAGGTACGGATGTAGTTGGGATTGTTGGCAGAACGCCTAATCGTGTCAAAGAAGTAGCGCAGAAAATGAATATTCCCTATGCTGGCACAGATTGGCAGAAAGCATTGGAGGAATGTAAACCCGATATCGTTTCTATCGGAACACCTGGTGGTGCGCACTATGAACCTATCACACAAGCAATCCATTTTGGATGCCATGTATTTTGCGACAAACCATTGACTCATAGTGCCGAGACAGCCTTAGAATTGTACGAATTGGCGAAACAGAAAAAAGTGAAAACGGCGTATGCTTCGAGTTTTCGATACATGCCACACATTATTCATGCGAAGCGATTGGTTGCAGAGGGGGCAATTGGAGAACCAACAGAGGTA
>CAKZKZ010000585.1 GCA_937124495.1 uncultured Dokdonia sp.
AGTCAAAAGTATCTAATATTTGTTGATTCTTAACTGTGTGTAAATCTTTATCTATTTTATATGCAAGAGTCCATGAAATATTGGTTTTTAATAACCTATTCCCTTCTTCTTCAATGAGTTTTAAGTTTTTTCCGTTTGTTGGTAACTCAAGTATTTTACAAACTTCAGCCATAGAAGTATTAAAAGGATCTGTAGGTTTATTTCTTAATTCCCATATCCTAACTAAAGCTAAGTAAACATCATACGTTCTAGTAGTGTAACCTTGGTGTGCTGTTGAAGGTTCAACCCGGATTGAAGCAATCCCTACCTCTTCATTAGGTAAAGTTATCTCCCACTCCTTCCCTCTAGGTTGATTTAATCCTGGTGTCTTGGGGTGAGGAAATAAAAAATCAGACCATTTTTCTAAATTTTGTTCAGGTCTAATTATTTCTTGTAATTTGCTTTCTGAAAGTAAGGAAAGTTGTTTTGTTTTTTTATCTTTATTCAACGTTATTTGTCACTTATCGAAAGACATAAAATAAGAATTATTGATTAATACGCTTTTACACAAAGGGTCGAAGCATTGCTTTTGTATACTGACATAAAGGGTCGAAGTACCACAAGAATTATTTTTACACAAAGGGTCTAAGTTAATTATATTGAAAAATAACGATTTTCAAAAAAATTAACTCCCTCCCCTCTTTTTAGTTAATTATATTTTCTTCCCTTCTTTGATTACTCTTAATATAACTTCTCTTAACCCGTCCGATTCTGATTTTCTACCTATTAAATCTAAAAAAGAATTTTTTTCTTCTTCAGTTAAATATGATGAAATTCTTTTAGTTCTCATAGACGCTTCAGCTTTCTTTTTAAGTGTTTTAGCAGGTGTTAAATCTGCTTTTACTTCAGAAACCTTATTCATCTTTGCTTTCATTTTTTCTAATTTATTATCAGCAGTCATAATATTGTCTTAAATGGTAATGTTTAAAGTAGAGAATAATTCTTTAAATTGAGGAATTATTGTTTTGTTCAGCCTTGTAGCGTCACCTTTATTAGCTTCAGCAACTTCAAACACTGTTTGGTTATCATTTGCTAAGCGTCTTATATATTTAGAGTGGTTAATCTCAAGCACTTTGATTTTTTTAAAATGAGGATTGAACTTCAACGCTGTTCTGATTCTTTTAGCGTCTGCGGTATCAGTATTATTAATAACTAATATAATATTACTGTTAACCTCTATAAGAGTATTAAGGTTTTTAACCGTTAATTCTAACTCTGAATCTGATTGATAAGATAAAGGTACAATAATCATATCTACAGCTTCAGCTATAACCATTAATCTATCATCCGGCTTTCCACCAAAATCAAAAATAATGTTTCCGCTAAAGTCCATATCAATATCAGTACCATTTGGAAAATGAAATAATTCATCTTCTTTTACATTTTCCACTAGATCAATTGAAGCATTTTCTAAATCATTTGTAACGTATTTAAAAGGTTCTTTTGATGTCTTATATATATTATAAGCTATCGTTGTCTTCCCCATTCTACCCAAGTTACCGTTATTAATAAGTATAGATTTACTCATGACTTTTCCTTTAAAAAATAAATAGACTAGTAGGTTATTAGTCTATTAGTCCAGTAAGTCAAAAGACTACTAGACTAGTGATGTGTTGATTATATCGACTAATAATAAGAAAGCAAAACTTATTTAGACTAATAGGTTATTAGTCTACCGACTCAGTGACCCACTAGTCTAGTGGACTACCAGGCTAATTTATTGTAGGTCTTTTAAAGCGCCTCGTTAAAATGTTTTGTTCTGAGGTTACGAAGGAAAAAATATTTTGATGAGGAAAAAAAGGGGGGGGAAGAGGTATAAATAATTAATATTATGTGTACTTTTTTAGAAAAAAATAAGTTTAAAATTATTTGTTTGATATGATTATCTCTTACATAAATAATAATTAAATTCATATATATTAAAGGTGTATTAAATGGCAAAGAAGGAAGCTAAAACTGATTTTTGGGTACATGGCTTATTAAAAGAAGCAGGGATTGAATTAGAGCCTCAAGGGAGCTCAATAATTGAGATTAATAAAGCATTAAAAACAGCGTCTAAAAATGGTTCTGGTAATGTTGGCTTTCCTGAGTTTGTTGGTGTAGTAAAGGATTTTATCTTAGTTATTGAGAATAAAGCGGACTTATCTAACCATATAAAATTAAATAAAAAAGGAGTTATTAGTTCGACCCCTAAAGATACTAAAGGCTATGCTGTTAATGGCGCTTTATTTTACGGTCAACACTTAGCTAAAAACACATCCTATAAAAAAGTAATCGCTTTTGGTATTTCAGGCGATGAAAAGAAACATCAAATTAGCCCTGTTTACATTGATGAAACTGAATATTATAGGGAGCTTTCTGATGTTGAATCATTTGTATCATTTACTGAAAAAAATATTGATGAATATTATACGAAAGAGGTTCTTGAAGAAAAGACAGATCAAGACAAAGAGCTTTATGAAATTCTTAAAGATGCAGCAGAACTCCACGAAGACTTAAGAAATTATGGTAATTTAAAGGATATTGATAAACCTTTAATTGTTTCTGGGATATTACTTGCACTAAGAGAAGCAGAATCAAGAAATTTTTCTATTGAAGATCTTACTGGTGACGACATCATTACAGATGGGGAAAGAATTTATAATGCTATAGAATCGAATTTAAAGCGTTCTCGAGTCTCACCTGAGGTTAAAAGGGATAAAATTTTAAGCCAATTTTCAATCATAAAAGATACTCATATTCTTAACGAATTAAATAAAAACTTAAATAAGACACCTTTAAAACATTTTACTGAATTTTTACATGAAAAAATTTATAAAACTATCAAATATACAAGTTCTTCAGAAGATTACTTAGGGAGGTTCTATGGTGAATTCATGTCATATTCTGGTGGGGATGGTCAAACACTAGGCATTGTTCTTACTCCAAAACATATCACAGATCTATTTTGTGATCTGGTGGATATAAAACCTGATGATATCGTTCTAGATCCTTGCGCTGGAACAGCTGGTTTTCTAATATCTGCCATGCATCATATGTTATCTCAAACAGATGATGAAAATCAGAAAAAGAATATAAGACAGAAACAATTACATGGTTTTGAGCTACAACCTTATATGTTTACTATCGCAACAACCAATATGATTTTAAGGGGAGATGGTA
This sequence comes from uncultured Dokdonia sp., assembly GCA_937124495.1. Taxonomy (GTDB): domain Bacteria; phylum Bacteroidota; class Bacteroidia; order Flavobacteriales; family Flavobacteriaceae; genus Dokdonia. The sequence goes on from CAKZKZ010000585.1 coordinate 3,202, forward strand.
AGAGTAATTTAATCAATCACGATTTTTTAAATGAAGATTCAGGTAAATTACAATTAAAAGAAGCTTCTGTTGGTATGATGAACCCCCCATATTCTCAAGGTTCAACAAAAAACCCCGGTTTATATGAAATAGCATTTACAGAGCATCTACTTGATTCATTAACAGAAGGTGGGCGTGTAGTGGTAATTGTTCCTCAATCATCTGTTACAGGGAAATCCAAAGAAGAAAAATCCATTAAGAAAAATATACTTAAAAACCATACTCTAGAAGGTGTTATTACTTTAAATAAAGACACTTTTTACGGTGTGGGCACAATGCCTTGTATTGCTATATTTACAGCAGGAGAACCACATCCTAAAGGGAAAGAGTGTAAATTTATTGATTTTCGCAACGATGGTTTTAAAGTTAGTCCACATATAGGGTTAATTGAAACAGAACAGGCTAAGGATAAAAAACAACATTTGCTTGATGTATGGTTTAATAGGATAGGTGAAGAAACAAAATTTTGTGTTAATACAACTATTGAATCTACAGATGAGTGGCTGCATAGTTTTTATTATTTCAACGATGAAATACCAACAGAAGAACAGTTTGAAAAGTGTGTCGGAGATTATCTAACTTTTGAATTTTCTATGATAATGCAAGATCGAGGTTATTTATTTAACACTCCAGAGACAGGGGAGGATGATTAATGTTGTTAAGTGATAAAGAGTGGGGTGAATATTTTATTGGAGGTGAAGAGGGTTTTTTTGATATATCATCTTCTTCAAGCGGTATTGATAAAAATAAACTCAGTAATATTTCTGATGATGATAGTAATACACTTCCATATGTAACACGGACTGATATTGATAATGGAATTAATAGGTTTATACATAAAAAACAAAATGATAAATATAAATTAGATGAAGGTAACGTCATTACTATAGGTCTAGATACTCAGACTGTATTTTTTCAGCCTCATCAATTTTATACAGGGCAAAATGTTCAGATATTAAGACATGAACGACTGAATAAACATAATGCTCTTTTTTTAATTCCATTGTTAAAAGTACAAATGGAAAAATTTAATTGGGGTGGTAATGGTGCTACTTTAGGTCGATTATTTAGAACAAGGATTATGTTACCTGTTCATAATGGTGAAGTAGATTGGGTTTTTATGGAAAACTATATAAAAAATATCAAGGAAAAAAAGAGTAAAAAGTATTTTAAACAACAAGTGTAATTTATTATTGTTTAATAATTAAAACCGCCGATAAAATATATTATCGACGGTTTATTTTGACTTAATTGTTTTGATTTTTATAATGGTTACAGTTAATACTATTTAAAAATCATCTATGAATTTAATAAATAAATCTAACGAGCTAACAACAAGAAATAATCAAATTATTTCTATTCCTGAAGAATCAGTGTGGTTATCTAATTTCATTTCGAAAGACACGAAAAGAACTTATAAAAACGCTGTGCTTAACTTTCTTCAGTTCTCAAATATTCAAAGCCTGGAAGAATTAAGAACGATTAACCAAAGTGATATTTTATCCTGGAGAGATGATTTAATAGATTCAGGTGCAAGTAATAGAACCGTTAATAATAGAATGGCTTCGTTATCCTCACTTTTTAATCATCTCTGCGAAAAACAAATAGCTCCTATAAACCCCGTAAAGGGATTAAAACGACCTAAGGTTGATCAACGTACTATTAAAACTCCTGCGTTAACTGTTGAGCAAGTAAGGACTATTCTTGATTCCCCAAATAAAAAAACGGTAAAAGGTTTAAGGGATTGGGCTTTATTACACGTTTTGTTTTATACCGGGTGTCGAGAAGGAGCTATCCATAAACTAAAAGTAGGTGGATTTTATGAGCGTTCCGGGTATTTCGTTTTAGATATAAACGAAAAAGGAGACAAAGAAAATATTGTTGCTATTCATCATGAATTACAAGCCTCATTACGTGAATACTTAGCCAAAGTTGAACACTCTAAAGATATAAATGCTCCTATGTTTATAGGTGTAAAAAATAAATATGCTCGGTTACCTTTAGCGACTTCAAGTATTAGAGATATTTTTAAAAGTTACCTAAAAAAATGTAACATTCCAAACTATGAAAAGTATTCTGTGCATTCAGCTAGAGCAACTTTCATTACTGAGGCATTAAGAAATAATTGTCCGGTTGAGAATGTACAACAGACAGTTACACACGCTAATATAAGTACAACTTTAATGTACGATACCAGGAAGCAAGAGCCTAAGAATAGTGCGAGTTTTAAAGTAGATTTTTAATCTATTGTGAAACTATTGAAATTACTTCAATTATAGTTATGTTTAGTAAGTAAAATATATATTTTAGTTAAAAAAACATGGCTCAATCAATAGAACCAAATATAGCTGACCTAGCAAATGGGTGGCTAAAATCTTATGGAATAGATTACAAATTAGAACAAGAAAACCTAAATACTGAAATAGATAAGGCTCTAAATGATTACCATTCTAAAAGTTGATGATCTGGATGAAATAGACCTGACGCTAAAATATTACTTCAGGATAAAAACTTAAATTTTTATCCTGTTTTAATTGAGTATAAAGGTCATAAAGATAAATTAGAGAAATTAGATACTGATTGAAGAGTGGAAAATAAAACTGTTAAAAATGATGCTCATTTAAAAAACATTAATTGATATGCTGTAAATGGTGCTGTTCATTATGCTAATGCTGTACTTCATCATACTGCCTACACTGATATTATAGCTATCGGTATGACAGGATATAAAGATGAATCATGAAATATTAGACATGAAATTTGAGTGTATTATGTTTGAAAAAACAACTTATGAGTAGGTCAAAAAATATGA
>CAKZKZ010000586.1 GCA_937124495.1 uncultured Dokdonia sp.
ATATTGTTGAATTATCTATTTTTTTTATAGATTGAGAATACATATTCAAGCTAAAAAATAAGAATAATATGGAAATGAAATATTGTGTTTTGTCCATTTTAAAATTGATTTAGACTCCTTTATTTAATAGACGCATATTCTAGTCAAATGGTTGCCTAAACTTTTTCCATATTAAGCACAACGTGTTTGTGTATGATTTCTTTACGTGTTTCAGTAACCAATGTAGCAAATACAAACTGAATAGAAAATCTGAGAGGATTTTCGTTAGTAGGCTAGAAGTAGTAATTAATTTTATAAAATCAATTAATCCAATTTGATGTTTAAATTTTTCTGAAAATTGAATAACATCAGGCGAAAATAAGAAGAGGTTATCATTAATCCAGTTGTAACTCTATCTGCTGATATTGTACCAGCTAATTCTCTTATATGGTTTACTGAATAGTAAAAGATTGTTTTTAAAACTTGTAATACAAAACCTGGTTTATAGACCTGCTTTTTTATTTACAGTTCTTATAACCTTATAAAAAGGGGCATTTGCCCTATATCTTTTTTGCTTTCTTACAGTAGTTTTGTCTCAGAATTGTATCACACACAATTTTATCTCACTAAAACAAATTAAGAATTATGCCACATTATGCACAAGGAACCACGGGTTGGACAAAATTAAACAGTTATCAAGCGCTTTGGGATCCAAAAATCGATTTAGGGAAGTTTTACTTCACAACATTTAAAGGGGTACGTGAAGAAACACCGTATATGACTGCAGATAATTTTGCAAGAGTCATCGATATTCTAAGAAACGAAACACCAGTATATGGTAATGCTAGTACAGGATCTGTTACCACACAAACAGAAGCTGTAGGAGAAGAAGAAAGCTAGAGGTTAGTAAACACACTAAGTTGGTTAAAGGGGTGGCATTTTATAATGTCATCCTTTTATGTTTTTATATATTTTCGCTTTAAGCGAAAAAAGAGAGATAATAGAAAAACAGTTGAAATTTATTCTTCTTCGTCACTTTCTGGCCATACAAAAAAGCTAAAGGCATTTCCTCCATAATGCCGAGTTTCGACATAATTAGGGACATGATCCATTTTAGTATGCTTGCTGTGTTCTATGATCAGTGTTCCGTCTATATCTAATAATTCATTTTGAAAAACGAGTGTAGCTATTTTTTCAAACAACTCTATAGACATATCATACGGTGGATCTGCAAAAATAATATCATAACTGCCTGATGCACGTTCTAGATATTTAAATACATCACTTTTTATAGTTTGAATGGAATCATATTCAAACTCTTTGGCGGTTGTGTTAATAAACTTTATGCAATGGTAGTTAGCATCTACAGAGACTATTTGTTGTGATCCTCTAGAAGCAAACTCATAACTTATGTTTCCGGTACCTGAGAAGAGATCTAAGACCTTTAAAGAACTTATATGAAACTGACTACGTATAATATTAAACAAGGCTTCCTTGGCCATATCTGTCGTAGGACGTGTTGGTAGTTTTTTTGGAGCTTTAATACGGCGTCCTTTATGTTTTCCAGAAATGATTCGTGTCATATAAGCGAACTTAAAATATAATCGGTTGTTGGGATGATACTAGTTGGGGTTTCTTTAATTTTTAAATGACGTATATATGTATATGCTATTTTATATACTGGATCTTCTTTTTGTATATGTCCAGTAAATATCACTTCTATGGTATCTGGATTTAATTCTAACTGTTCTAAGGTGAATAGCGTATAATATAGAAAATCTTCTTTTGAATAAAAATCATACGCATTTGCTAGGAGTAGTTTCTTTTTATGAGTAGCCACAATGTCAAAACTGTTTTTATGCACATGTATATACACTCTTGGCAATGCATCATGTGATTCTTTTTCTAAGGTTTGCTTGATAAAAAGTGACATCCCATGGTAGTAGTCAAAAGCACCAAAAGAATCAAAAAAGAAATTATTGATATTAGCATACGGGATATATACAGTGACAATATCTTGCGTATCAAGAATATCATACGCTATAAAATCTGTAGCGAGAATTTTGGTGTTAAATTTTAAGTAATCTGTTAGCTTTTCAGGGTCAAATATTGCTTTTGGTACCAATGTCAATCGGTGATGGGTGTAGACCACTTCTCCTTTTTTATCGGTTTCCTGTCATTCAGGATACGCATTAAAAATAGTAGTGACTTCTCCTAATAGCTTAGCAGGGTCAACTTTTTGCTCAAAAGGAATGCTCTTGTACGTTATAACTTCCTTTGATGCTATATTTTGAGTAAAAAAAGAAAGTCCATCTAAGCATACTTGGATGGACAATTTCTTTGATATGGTATGTAATTGATTATTATTCGTCATTTGCACCGTAACTCTTCGGCCAGTTTCCGTTTGTATTAATCTTAGTTAAAGAACCTACAGTAAGAGCATCTCCATTTACACCGTCTACAGAAACTATTTGCTTTTCTTTATTGATGAAATCTTTATCTTGATCAAAAAGAAGCACTTCTTTAAGCACCTTTATTTCAAATACAGGAAAGTCAATATTACTTTTATTGATCGTACCTGTTTTCATTTCAAATTTAGCATTAGCTCCATCAATAGGAACATTAATCATCGTTTTATAACGATCTGAACCTCCAAATAAAGAATCTTTTATAGATTTATATCCTAAAGTATCTATGATGGTAATCTCTTTGTATTGGTCTACACCAAAGTTTTTTGTAGCTACTTCATCAAGAACCGTAGAATCTCTACGTTGTGTTAATGTAAATTGAGCAGTATCAATAAAACGTACTAGTTTATCAAAATCAGCTTCGTATTTTTTAGTCACTGTTTTATGAGCCATTTGAGAAACACGTAAATCACGTAAGTTCTCAATAGCCATTTTGTACCTTTTCTCTTTTACCTCATTAAATTTTACTTCTCCATATATGGCATTAAAAAGTAAATATGACAATACACCTATGATTACCCAAAGTACAAGTTGCAAAACAATTTTCATTCGTAGAAGTTTTTATATTAGTTTACGTATACTCGCAAATCTACAATTTTTTTTTATTCGTAAAAACATATTAAGATATTTTCCTTCGTTATATTTAACCCAACTAATAATCCTTTATGTCTACAGACCCCTCCTCGTTTTATAAATTAATGTGTACAGACTTCCCGTATACACTTACTATAAAGCAAGATATCCTTTTGCAAAAGCTTTCAAATTTCCTTTTGGATAGCAATTATGATACTGTTTTTTTATTAAAAGGATATGCCGGAACGGGTAAAACAACGATTATTGGTACTTTGGTGAAAAATTTATGGAAAGCACAGCTGTCTTCGGTACTGATGGCGCCTACTGGTAGGGCTGCCAAAGTAATAAGTAATTATAGCAAACGTCAAGCATTTACAATACATCGTAAAATTTATTTTCCTAAAAAAGACAAAGGCGGAGGTGTTTCTTTTACATTACAGCCTAACAAACATCGTAATTGTGTCTTTATCGTAGATGAAGCTTCTATGATTTCTGATAGGGCTAGTGAGTCCAAATTATTTGAAAATGGGTCGCTTCTAGATGATATGATGCAATATGTATATAGTGGACATAAGTGTAAACTTATCTTAATAGGAGATGATGCACAGTTGCCGCCCGTAAAATTAGATCTTTCTCCTGCGTTAGATAGAAATGTATTATCACTACAGTTTAATAAAGAAGTTGATGAAATGCAACTTGATGAAGTAATGCGTCAAGCAGAAAGTAGTGGTATTCTTTCCAATGCAACAACCATACGAGAACATCTAGCCGATGGTTTTTTTAAAGATTTTAAGTTTGATTTAAACGGCTTTGATGATCTTATTAGATTGATAGATGGTCATGAGATTATGGATGCTATACAAGATTCGTATGATCAAGTAGGAAATGTAGAGACCGCCATGATTGTAAGATCTAACAAAAGAGCCAATCTTTACAATCAACAAATACGAACTCGTATTCTTTTTCAGGAAGAAGAAGTATCACCAGGAGATCATCTTATGGTCGTAAAAAATAATTACTACTGGGTAGATGCCAAAAGTGATGCAGGTTTTATTGCCAATGGTGATATTGTTAAGATATTAGAAATTTATGCGATTAAGGAGTTGTATGGTTTTCGATTTGCCGAAGTCAAAGTGCAAATGATTGATTATCCTAATATGGCACCTTTTGATACCGTAGTGATGCTTGATGTTTTAGCCATGGAAACACCTTCTTTACCTTATGAAGATTCCAATCGTTTATATCAAGAGGTACAAAAAGATTATGCCGACGAAAAATCAAAATACAAGCGATTTCTTAAAATTAAAAACAATAAATTCTTTAATGCGCTTCAAGTAAAATTCTCGTATGCTATTACGTGTCATAAATCACAAGGGGGGCAATGGGAACGGGTCTTTATAGAACAACCGTATCTTCCAGATGGTATGAGTAGAGATTACCTACGATGGCTTTATACAGCTGTGACTAGAGCAAAATCAATAGTATATCTTATCAGTTTTAAAGATGATATGTTCGTAGAAGATGATGTTCAAAACCTGTAATATCATGAGTATAGAAACAAAAATAGTATCTTAGAGCATACGATATAACGACACATGGTTTTTGAACTTATAATAAGCATTGTATTAGGATTTTCTTTAGCTGCCGCTGCAGGATTTCGAATTTTTATTCCGTTACTTTTGGTGAGTTTAGCGGCGCATTTTGGATGGTTTCCTGTAGATGAAAGTTGGCAATGGGTGGGAAGTACCGCCGCTTTATGGTTATTAGGTATAGCCGCTATTTTTGAAACGTTTGCCTATTTTATTCCTTGGTTAGATAATGTATTGGATACTATTTCTGTCCCTTTGGCTGGTATTGCAGGTACCCTCTTAATGGTGGTGACTATGGGAGATGTTGATCCTATATTTACGTGGGCTTTAGCTATTATTGCTGGTGGCGGTGCCGCAGCAGCAATATCTGGTACAACAGGTGTTACACGACTTACTTCTACAGCAACAACAGGAGGTGTGGCAAATCCCGTGCTAGCTTCGGTTGAGACAGGAGCTGCCACGACAATATCTGTAGCGAGTGTGTTTTCTCCTTTTATCGCTCTTCTTATCGTGTTATTACTTGTAGGTGGTATATGGCGATGGATTAAAAAGTTAAGACGTTCTTGATTGGGACTGAATTTTCCTATGTTTGTAACTGCATTTAATATTTAATTTTTACGCTTTCGCGAAAGCGTATACAACTTCATGAGTATCTCTTTAAAAATTATAGCTATGATTCCCGCACGGTATGCGGCTTCTCGTTTTCCTGGAAAAATGATGAAAGATTTAGGCGGAAAACCTGTCATTGTGCGTACATATGAAAGTACCGTTGCAACCAAACTGTTTGATGAAGTATATGTCGTGACAGATAGTGCAGTGATTTATGATGCTGTACTTGCAGAAGGAGGAAAGGCATTGATGAGTCGTGATGACCATGAGTGTGGTAGTGATCGTATAGCCGAAGCTGTTGCTTCTATAGATTGTGATATCGTAGTTAATGTGCAAGGAGATGAACCTTTTACAACCAGAGAAGATTTAGCCCCTGTGCTAAATGTCTTTTATGGTGATGATGCTTTGCAAATTGACTTAGCCAGTGTCATGACACCCTTAGAAACTCAGGAAGATATTCAAAATCCTAATAATGTAAAGGTGATTGTAGATGCTATGGATTATGCTTTGTACTTTTCAAGATCACCATTACCGTATGTAAGAGATACAGAAGTTCCATTAACCGTCTATAAGCATAAAGGAATTTATGCGTTTAGAAAACAAGCTGTTATTGATTTCTCTCTTTTAAAAATGCGCGCTCTAGAAGCTGCCGAAAAGATAGAGTGTATTCGGTTTTTAGAATATGGTAAAAAAATAAAAATGGTACGTTCTCATAATGTCGCTATAGGAATAGATACTCCAGAAGATTTAGAAAAAGCACGTCAACGTATAGCTAATTAAAAACGTATGGGATTATCAAGTTGGATTTATAAGAAAATTTTAGGATGGAAAGCCAT
>CAKZKZ010000587.1 GCA_937124495.1 uncultured Dokdonia sp.
GAAATAAAAAATAGCGTAGTGATCGCAACATGCATTTGTTATTTTTTTTCTAATTTAACCACTTTTCAAAGAATACAGAACCTCTATGAGTACTAAAAGTACTAAAAACACACTTCTTTTATTGACCATACTACTATGTATAGTTGTGATAGGCTTAGGTGCATACACGGTAAAATTTTATGGTGAGGTGCAAAAAAATGAATCACGACTTAAAGAAGAGAAAGCACTTATTGAACAAGAACTCAAAGAAGAAATAAAAAGATACAATGATGTATTAACCGAAAAAAATATTTTATCAAACGAACTCTCTGATGCAAAAGAACATTTGGAAGATTTGCAAAAACGCCTAGATAGTAATGAAGTGACACAATCTATTGTGAGATCTTACAGAATAGAACTTACTAAAATACGACGCGAGAGAGAACTATTGTTTAAACAAAATGATAGCCTTCTTAATGAAACAGAGCGACTCGCAAAACTTCAAGCAGAAACACAAGATGCCTTAGAAAAAGCTACAGAAGCACAAAATACTTTAGAGAATAGTAATAAAGTCCTCACAGAAAAATTAAACCTTGGAGCTCAAATTACAGCAAGTAATCTTATTGTAAGAGGTGTGATACAACGTAATAGTGGTAAATTTTTAAATACCTCAAGAGCAAATCGTGCAAAAATGGTGCGTATTTGTTATGAAGTAAATGAAAATAAATTAGCAAAAGCAGGAGATCTTAATTTCTTTGTGCAAGTACTGAATAGTGAAGGGAGTATGATTGGTATTCCGAGGGAAGAAAAGCTCTCTAATGGAAAAAACATACGCTTTAACTCTCGTACAACCATTCCTTACAGTAATAAACCTTTTAATGTGTGTGAACTTGTGCTACCAGTGCAAAGTTTTCGAGAAGGAACATATACAGTTCATGTATATCATGAAGACAGACTTTTACTCACTTCGACACTTGACTTAAAATAACACGACTTCCATTTCTTCAAATTAAGCGGTATTCCTATTTTTGCGATCTTATATTAAGAAGTTACTTCTGTAATATCTTATGTAGATGTATACGCTTTCGCGAAAGCGTATAAAACACCAAAACAATAGAGCAACAGCATACAATAAATACGAAATAGATTATGGCTAAGCAAGAAGATCAATTCAAGAAAGTAATTTCTCACGCAAAAGAATACGGATATATTTTTGGAAGTAGTGAGATTTATGATGGATTAAGTGCAGTATATGATTATGGTCAAAATGGCGTTGAGCTTAAAAAAAATATACGTGAATATTGGTGGAAAAGTATGGTGCAAATGCATCAGAACATCGTAGGATTGGATGCGGCTATATTGATGCATCCTGCTACTTGGAAAGCTTCTGGTCACGTAGATGCTTTTAGCGATCCTCTTATAGATAATAAAGATTCTAAAAAAAGATATAGAGCAGATGTTCTTGTAGAAGATTATAGAGAAAAAATAAATCAAAAAATAGAAAAAGACATTACTAAAGCAAAAAAACGATTTGGAGATGCCTTTAATGAAAACGAATTTAGAAGTACAAACCCCAATGTACTTCGCCGTCAAAAAGAGATCGATAAAATTACGTTGGAATTGACACGTGTTCAAGAAGAAAATGATTTGGCTGGATTTAAACAGCTTATTGAAGATCTTGGAATAGTTTGTCCGATTTCTGGGTCCAAAAATTGGACAGATGTAAGACAGTTTAACTTGATGTTTGGAACAAAATTAGGAGCCTCTGCTGAAACAGCTACAGATTTGTATCTACGTCCAGAAACGGCGCAAGGTATTTTTGTAAACTTCTTAAATGTTCAGAAAACAGGAAGAATGAAGATTCCGTTTGGAATTGCTCAGACAGGAAAAGCATTTAGAAATGAGATTGTAGCACGTCAGTTTATTTTCCGTATGCGAGAATTTGAACAAATGGAAATGCAATTTTTTGTACGTCCAGGAGAAGAAATGAAATGGTATGACTACTGGAAGGAAACGCGCTTAAAATGGCATAAATCATTAGGTCTAGGAGAAGATAACTATCGTTTTCATGATCATGAAAAATTAGCCCATTATGCAAATGCAGCAACGGATATAGAGTTTAATTTTCCTTTTGGGTTTAAAGAATTAGAAGGAATACATTCTCGTACAGATTTTGACCTTAAAGCTCATGAAGAACATTCTGGTAAAAAATTACAGTTTTTTGATCCAGAGCTCAATGAAAACTATGTTCCTTATGTAGTAGAAACGTCTATTGGCCTTGATCGTATGTTCTTGGCAGTACTGTCTAAATCATTGCAAGATGAAGAATTAGAAAATGGAACTTCACGAGTAGTACTTAAATTGCCAGCTATCTTGGCGCCAGTAAAAGTAGCAATATTTCCATTAGTAAAGAAAGATGGATTACCAGAAATAGCAAGAAATATTGTTGATGATTTGAAGTTTGACTTTAATGTAATGTATGATGAAAAAGATGCGGTAGGAAAACGTTACAGACGTCAAGATGCAGCAGGTACTCCTTTTTGTATCACTGTAGATCATGATACTATTGAAACACAAACAGTTACTATAAGGTATCGTGATTCTATGATGCAAGAACGAATTTCTATAAAAGATATTAAAGGAATTATTGAACAACAGGTGAGTTTTAAGAACTGGATGTTTTCATAAAAACTATTATGCATACATAGTTAAAACAGGCAATTGTGTGTCTTTTTGTGCGGTATTTAAAAAGAATTTAAGTAAATTTAGCAACTTTTTAACAAATACTTTATACTAATTAGACAAAAAACTACACACGATGAGTAAGTTCATGAAATTACTTGTAGTTGCATTATTGGCCTTTGGCTTTAATGTTACTGCTCAAGAAAAACAACAGGCTACAAGAACTGGTACAATGGCTGCGCCAATACTAGTTCCTAGTATTGCTGACCAAATTAAAAATGGTACAGTAAAGTATGCCGATAATACACCTCAGTTAGGTCATGCAAAAGGTAAGGCTAGTAGTACTGTTGTACCTGGAAAAGGATTTCCAGAAGGAGTTGATCCATTATTAGAGCAACAACGTAATGCTGTGCAAAGGGCAATGAGAGCGCCTAATCTTATATTTACAGCAGATATCTCTCAAGCAACACCTTCTGATCCAACGGGTGCAGCTGGTGTAAACCAGTATTTGGCTGCTTGGAATAGTGCTTTTAGAATTTTTGATAAGGATGGTAACCCAGAATCAGCAGAACTTTCTCTTGCAACTATATTCCCTGGTAATGCTATTGGAGATCCAATCATCTTTTTTGATGCAGAGATTGACAATGGAGCTGGAAACCCTAAAGGGCGTTTTGTAATCACTGAGTTTGATAACAATCCTAATGGATTTAATGTAGCAGTATCTACGGGTCCTGATGCAATGACAGCTGCTTGGAATGTATATACTACAGGTTTCGGAACAGGAGCTTTTCCTGATTACACGAAATTTTCTGTATGGGGAGACGCTTATATAGTAACGGCAAACATTAACGCTACAGAAAGAGTTTTTGCTGTAGAACGTAATGAGATGATACTAGGTAATGCTGCACAATTTGTAGGATTCCCATTGCCAGGAATCGCAACAAATGGTTTTTACAGTCCTCAAGGATTTCATATTACAGATGATCAACATCCACCAGCAGGTACACCAGCACCAATTGTTTATATGCAAGATGATGCATGGGCAGGAGCTTCAGATGATCAATTAAATATATGGGAAGCTACAATTGACTGGGCAAACCCAGCAAACCATTCTATTGTATTAGCTCAAGAGATAGTAACAGAAGATTTTGTTTCTGTATTTGATGGAGGAAGTTTCTCAAACAGACCACAACCAGGAGGTCCAGATCTTGACGTATTACAGGCTACTGTAATGAATCAAGTTCAATACAGAAGATTCGGAACACATAATTCTGTAGTACTTAACTTTGTAGTCAATGCTTTAGGTACAACAGGAGAATTAGCAGGTGTAAGATGGTATGAATTAAGACAACCAACGGGTGATGATACAGAAGATTGGGAAATTTTCCAAGAAGGAACATATACTGCTCCAGATGGTAGAGATGCATATTCTGCGAGTATGGTTATGAATTCAGAAGGAGATATTGCTATGGCATATTCTTCATCATCTGCAACAGATCAGATTTCTATTCGTTATACTGGACGTCAAAGTGACGATCCAATTAATGTAATGACATCTGTTGAAGAGCTTATCGCTCAAAGTACAGCGGCAAACCCATCAAATAGATTTGCAGATTACGTACAACTTACGATTGATCCAGTAGATGATTCTTTCTGGCATATTGCAGAATATTTTGAGCCTTCTCGTCGTGATGTAGTAGCAAACTTTGAATTATTAGAGCCAATGGCAGATGATATTGGAGTTTCTAGTATTGATAGCCCAACAGGTGGTGTTCTTACAAACGCAGAAGATATTACCGTTTCTATCAGAAACTTTGGTAATAATGATATTACAGATCCAATGGTTCAATATTCTATTGATGGAGTAGATGCTCCAGCAGAGATGTTTGCTGGTACAATTGCAGCTGGAACTACAGAATCATTTACATTTGCTACACAAGCAGATTTAGGTGTAGATGGTCAGACATATACTATTGTTGCAACAACGCTTTTAGGTGGAGACTCTAACACAGATAATGATTCATCTACTGTGATGGTAACAAATCAAGTAGAGTTATGTGAACCAGTATCTAATTGTGCTGGGTTTAATGATGGTGTAACGATGCTACAATTAGCAGATCAAGATCTTGAGGTAAATTGTGGACCTACTGGATATAGTGATGATCGTGATATCGTATTTACGTTTGATCCTGACGGTCCTGATACTTTAGACGGAGTTTTACAGATGGGATTTGCTGATTCTATTTATGCAATCTGGATTGATGTAAATGATAATGGTGTATTTGAAGCTGGTGAAATTGTATCTTCAGAACTAGTTGCTACTGCAGATACTGACTTTGCTTTTAGTTTAGATTTATCAGCATTTACTGTAGCAGAATTAGCAGGAGAGCACACAATGCGTGTAAGAGGTGAAGATGAAAGTACTGCTGGAGATGTTACAGATCCTTGTGGTGATTTAGCATTTGGTAGAACAAATGATTATACTGCATTCTTTGATCCTACATTAAATGTAGGTGAAGAGGTTTTTGAAGGGTCTGATTTAGTAGTTTCTACTACAGATAATAATCTATTTGAAATTAATTTAACGACTGCTTTTGAAGGAAGAACTGCTATTAGCGTGTTTAACTTAGCAGGACAGAGGTTGGCTTACAATAATCTTACAAAGCAAGGAAATCAATTTAACTATAACTTAGATATGTCTTATGCAGCAGCAGGAGTATATATCGTTCAGTTTGATGCTATTGATGGAGGAAAATCTATCACAGCAAAAATTCTTGTAAAATAAGTAGCATACAATAACTTATAAAAAGAATACTAAAAGCTCTGTCTTCTTAAAAGGCAGAGCTTTTTACTTTTAATACTATAAATGTTAAAGATGAAATTCTTAAAGTATTGATGAAATATCGATAGTTTTAACTTTTTTTTGATACATTTATGACTTATAAATCCTATTAAAATAATATACCATGATTAAAAAACTAAAATTAGCAGTCATTGCACTGCTCGCCTTTGGCTTTCAGGCTACGGCTCAACAAGACACCCAAGGGGGTAGCTTAAACTATGTAGGGGAAGCCGCATCCATGCGTATCGTCCCATCAATGTCATCTAGAGCAGGGCAATTAGAACGCGCTCCAGACTGGAATGGTTTAGAACCTCAAGATGGAAGATATGTTAGAGGAGTAAAAGCTAACGTAGTACCAGGAAAAGATCCTCAAACAGAAAATGACCGACTTGCGGCTAATCCAGGAAGATTAGACAAAGCAATTAACTTAAACAGATCTTTAGAAAATGATTTTGTTGTAAATAATAGTGTAGGGTCTCCATCAGATCCAGCACTAGCTGTAGGACCAGATCACGTTGTTATTGTATATAACACTGGATATATCATTTATGATAAAGATGGAAATGATCTTACAGGACCTCTTAATGTAAATAATATATTTTCAGCTGGAGGATGTTGTGATTTAACGGCTTCTTATGATAATGCAGCAGACAGATGGGTACTTACGTATTTATTTGTAGGAGCAGGTATGGAACTAGCTGTTTCTGATGGTCCAGATCCAACAACAGCAAACTGGGTAGTGTATTCATTCCCACAAATATCTGATTATAATAAATTATCAGTATGGCGTGATGGATATTATATCACAGATAACGGACCAAACGATGTTTGGGTAATAGATAGAGATGCTGCATTAGCTGGTGATCCAGGTGCAAACATTCAAGGTTTTGTTGTAAACGGTATTTCATCTCCAGCGGGAGGTTTTACAAGTTCTCAAGTAGCAAATATTACAGATGATGTAATGCCTACTACAGGAGGAGCTCCTCTTGTATTTATGCAAGATGACGGTTTTCAAGGTGTAACAGAAGATGAAATTTCTATATGGACTATAGATGTTGATTTTGCCACTCCAGGAAATTCTTCAGTTTCTGCACCAGTAAATTTCCCTGCAGAACCTTTTATCAATGTTTTTGATGGAGGAGGTTTTAGTAACTTAACACAGCCAGGAGGCGGTATAGCTATTGATGCACTTCAGACTACAATTATGAACCAAACACAGTTCAGGAAGTTTGCAACGCACAACTCTATGATTTTTAACTTTGTAGTAGATACAGATGCTGGAGCAGGAGAGCTTGCAGGTATCCGTTGGTATGAATTTCGTCAAGAAGTTGACGGGGGAGCTAGGACAATGGAACAAGAAGGTACGTATACGGCACCAGATGGGAGACATGCTTGGAATGGAAGTATGGCAATGGACAATCAAGGTAACATCGGTATGGGATATTCTTCTATGGCGGGACCTACAACACCAAACCCTACAGAAAATAGAGTAGGAGCTTTCTATACAGGACAATTAGGTAGTGCTACTCCAGGAGTAATGAATGTTGCTGAAGAATTTATTGGAAGAGCTGGAAACATTGGAGGTCTTAGATTTGGAGATTATGCAAAAATAGATGTTGATCCAAGTAATGATAAAGAATTTTGGTTTATTACAGAATACCAAAACACAAACCATGTTGCAGTCTTTCAAATCCAATCAGATTTTGATAATGATATAGGAGTTGTGAGTATTGATGCTCCAGTAAACGGAGATTTATCTGCACCACAAGATGTAACGGTAACAATTTTCAATTTTGGTCTTAATGATGCAACAGGATTTGACGTAACATATTCTATAGATGGAGGCGCTGCTATAACAGAAGCATTCCCAGGAACTATTGCAGGAGGAGCTACTGAGCAATTTACATTTGCTGTACAAGGAGATTTTTCTGTAGTAGGTCAAACTTATGAGATTACAGCATCTACTGTTTTTGCTGCTGATGAATTTGCAGATAATGATGCTACAACAAGAAATGTAACACACCTTAATCCTGATGATGTAGGAGCTATTAGTGTTACATCAACGGTTTCTGATGTAGGACAAGTTACTATTGAAATTGAAAACTTTGGTACTTCAACACAAACATCTATTCCTGTATTCTATACATTAAATGGAGGAGCAGCAGTACAAGAAACATATACTGGTTCTATTGCTTTTGGAGCAACAGATACGTATACGTTTACAGCTACTGAAGATCTTTCTGCATTAGGAGATTATGTGTTTGTTGCAGGTACAGAACTTGCAGGAGATGCTGATGAAACAAATGATGATACAACAGCGACAATTACAAATAGTATTTGTGAGCCAGTATCTAACTGTGCTGGATTTGATGATGGAGTTACTCAAATAGCTTTAGCTGATCAAGATCTTACTGTGAATTGTGGACCTGATGGATACAGTGATGATACTGATATTGTATTTAACTTTGTACTTGATGAGAATCCTTTCGAAGGAGTTTTACAGATGGGATTTGCAGATTCTGTATTTGCTATTTGGATTGATTTTAATGACAACAACACTTTTGAAGCAGATGAATTAATCGCTAATGAAGATGTAGCAGCAGCAAATTCTGATTTTGGGTTTACGGTAGATTTTACAACTGTTGGTGCAGATGTTACTAATGGAATGCATAGAATGAGAGTAAGAGGAGAAGACGAAAGTACTGCTGGAGATGTATTAGATCCTTGTGGTGATTTAGCATTTGGTAGAACAAATGACTATACAGCTAATATTAGTGGTACATTAGGAACAACAGATCAGTTATTTGCTGGTACAGACTTACAGGTTCACTCTTTAGGAAATGATCAATTTGAAGTAGTGTTTAATAACATATCAAGTTTCTCTGAAAAACTTCCTATTTCTGTATATAATACATTAGGTCAAACATTAGCATACTATACTGTAGAAGCTAATGGAGCTGGATATACTAAAACAATAGATATGTCTTACGTATCTAGTGGTGTATATTTTGTAAAAGTTGGTACTGATGATTTAAATAAAGTAAAAAGAATTATTGTAAAATAATCTTTCTTACTAATCATAATATGAAAAGGGTGGGACTATAGTTCCACCCTTTTTTATGCATTATACTTACAGGCTTACAGGAATCATTAAAATATATATGGGGTTTAATTTTTATACGCTTTCGCGAAAGCGTATTCAACCTATAAACAAACGTTTGATTTTAATTTTCTAAATAGTATATAATGTAAAAAGGTTTAATCCAAAAAACTGAACTAAACCTTTATATGATGGTATTACGATATTCTTTTAAGGGAATGTAGCGGTATTATTTTGCTGCTCGCATTTCTTCTATAGAGACAGGGTTTGCTTTGTTACAACGATTCATCATACGCAATCCTCTAAATTTAAAATAAACAGCCATCCCATCTTTTTTATAGCCATCTTCTAGATTAATAGGATCGTAGTATAATCCTTCTTTTAGTTTGATCGTATATTCACAATCATCTTTTTCCTTAGAATAAACGATAACGCCAGCTGTATATCCAGTTGGGTCAAACGCTTCTTCGGTTACTTTTTGTTCTGTGTTATCTTTAGCCACTTCTTCTGTGTTTTTGCAGGAAGTAAAACATAATAATGCTGCTGTTCCTAATAATAGTAATGTAGTTTTCATAATGGTTTGATTTAAAAAATTAAAGGTCGTAAAAATTTTAGAATAAAGCTTTTAATTGAATACTTCCTGTATGTATTGTTCTAGAATCTTCACTTTTTCTTCCAAAATAAGAGATGTTTAAATCTAAAAACTTAGTCAATCTTTTTTGAGCAATAAGGTTCCAAGTAAAATTAGTGCCAGGTTGTAAGCCTTCTAGTATTTGATACGCCACAGGACTAAATGCACTGCCGTCAAATTGATTGTCTATATAATTAAACTCTCCCATAAGTGATAGCTTTTCTCCATCTGCAATTGCAAAAGAGGTGCCAAAACTGTTTTGTTGTAATGCTTCTAAGCCTCAATTGGTGTTTTCCTTGTCTTGATAGGTATAAAATAAAGAGACTCTGGAGGTCTTACTGATGAGGTATGAGATCTTAGGATTCACAGTAGTATTGTCAATACTAAAGTTACGAGAAGGGAAATTTTCAGCGACACTTTCAGTTGTACCCACTTCTCCTTTAAAATTAAAAAGCCAACTTTCTTTTATCTTATGTAGAAAACTAATTTGATGACTTTCAAGTTCATTATCCTGAAGTCCTGTAGATAGTAAATTAGTTGATTTGTTAGAGATGTAATTATAAGTTGTTGTATAGGTTTGTTTTCCACGATTAAATGTTAATGCATTCCGGAAATTTAAACCTAAGCCTATTTCATTCTCATCTGTCTCAAAAGGATTGATTGTAAAGCGTTCTCCTTCACGTAAAGATCTTCTGTCAATACTGTAGTCGGTTTGGTTGTAAAAACGCGATAAAAACTTCTTGAGACCTTTTGAGCCATTCCATTGTTGAGGATTTAATGTGAGTTGGCTACTTAATTTGTTTTGATGCGTCTGTAAGAAAAGCTGATTAGGAAGTAGCACGCGTATAAAATCTGCTTCATCTTGAAATTGTGATATTTCAAATTCTTCTAATTGCTGTATACCATCATTATTGTAATCGTTCCAGGTGTGTGTCCCTTGACCTTCATCTACGGCAACAAATGTAAACTCCTGTTGTGGTTGTGTTCCGCTATTGGTTTCAAAGACAGTATTGAGTCTGATGATATCCTTAGCAAACCGCTGATCATACAGTAATCGAGAATTTAAGGAATTTTGAGTTTCGATCGTTGCATCTTCAAAAGCCAATGTTCTATAGTTGATAAAGAGTGATAGATTGGTTTTTTTATTTTTTACTAATTGAGATTTTAAAAAATAAGTATTAGAAGTATTTACACGATCTATCCTATTGGCACGTAAACTATCATTGACACGATAGCGATACCCAGCTTCAACATACACATTGGTGCTGTCACCTACTCCTGCAGATCCTTCGTATAGTTGAAAGCGCTGACTATCAGGAGTGATCGAGTCATTTGTTTTGGCTATTCGTACATTATCTTCTGTATAAAACTTTCCACCTACCCACGCTTTTTTAAGATCATATACAGCGCTACTATATAACTTAGAAAAGTTAGACGTTACATTCAGATCATTGGTGTTTAGAACACTCGCATTGATCACTCCTTTTATCTTTTTTGAATCAATGGCACTTATCAATGAATGTCTAGTTCCAGAATAGGAAGTATTAAAATCTAAGTTTTCAAAACTATAGCGTACAGATCCGAATTTGTTATTTCTATACTGTACCCCTGTAGTTAAAAAGCTTTGATCCCCTACAAGGATGAGTCCATTACCATTGGTATTTTGAAGACCAGTGTCTAAATTCCAATCACGGTTAAATTCTACATTATACAACCCTTCTATATTGGTGAAATTTTCTTGTACATAATCCCATTTTCCAAAAGCCTCAAGCGTAACCGTACTATCCTTTTTAAATACCTGTTGTTTTACATCTAAGTGCGTAGCAAACGCATTATTATCTTCATCATCTACGGTAGAAAATAGATTGAGATCATTTCTACTCCCTGCAGCTTCAAAAGAAACATTTGTTTTTTCAGAAGGGGTATACGACCCATTTACGATGGCCAGTTGCAGTAAAGTAGGCGCAAAAAGTCTAATTTGAGGTTCAAAAGACCCTTGTTTGACACCATTGATAGGTGCCACATATTCAAATGTACGGCGTAATGTATTGGTAGTGCTGAGTATATAATCCCCTTGATTAGGGCCTAGATTAGAAAATCGCACATTGAATAAGGTCTCTTCTGGGTCATTACTAAATTCAAAAACTTCGACACCACCTACAGTGATTTGACGATATAAAACCTTGTTGTCGCTAAAGGTATCTGGCACCGCACTAGGCGCTACCATTTGGTTTGGATCATCGCCGGCATTTCCCAAAACTGACACCTGATCTTCACTTAAGGTTTGCTGTAAAGGTTGATTCTTAGCATCAGACTCTGAATATACTTGAGCCGAAATCTTAAAGGAATCGCTTTGGCGAAAGCTTCCTCCACCATACGCCACAAAACGAGTGAAATTACGTTCGCTAAACTGATAATCTACTGTAATACGCATCTCACTTGTGATCGGAAAGGTCGA
>CAKZKZ010000588.1 GCA_937124495.1 uncultured Dokdonia sp.
TAAAAAACTTAAATAGATAACCGTAATCTATTGTTTGCGCCTCAGCTCCGGGTCTGTGATAATATTTTGTCACATCTCCATTAAATGCCGTAAACCCTAAAGAAAATGTAGGCGCCGGAATCCCTTTTGCAGCAAATTTCACATTATCACTTCTATCAAAAAGACCTTGCTCTGGAGCAGGATCGTCAACAGCTGTTAATCCAAAAGCTATCGCGGCATCTTTGATATGTTGTCCTGCTGTCGTTCTAGGCAATCCTATAATCGTGGCCAGTGAAGTGTCATTATAACCCGCATTATCACTATTAAAGCAATACACCATTTGTTTAAGAGGCAATACTGGGTTTTCTACATAAAAAGAACTTCCTAGTAATCCTTTTTCCTCCCCCGTGAATAAAATAAATAACGCTGATCGTTTTGTTGGGTATTTTGCAAGGTTTTCTGCCATGCTCAACACTGTTGTTGTTCCTATTGCATTATCACGAGCACCATTATAAATAGTATCCCCCGTTGCATCTGGCGTTCCTATCCCCACATGATCATAATGCCCTGAGTAAATAATGTATTCATTTTTTAATGTAGGATCGGTTCCTTCTACTACTCCAATTACGTTTTGAGATGTCACCTTTTCTTTTTTAGCATCACTCATTGTAAACTGAATAGAAATCGCTGTTTTTGAAGCAATACTTGCAGACATCTTGTTATCCTTATCTAATACCCATACATAAGGCATTGTACTTTTTTTAGTTTCTTCTTTAACAATACCAAGAGATGGAGCATTAAAATTATGTTCTATAAAGCCCCACATTTGCGCTTCTGCATTTAGTAACTCTATAACACCTACCGCATTATTTTCTTTAGCTAATTTCTTTTTTTGATCTAGAAGTCCAAAAGCAGCACGTGCATCTTTTGTATCAGGGCTACCTGCTTTTATAATCACTACTTTTCCATCTACAGATTTTCCTTTATAATCTTTTTCTAACCCATACCCTACATATACTGCACCTTTAGAAAAATCTACCGCCGAAGCATCTAAAACTGCATAATCTTTTATGGTAGTACCATTAATAGCAATCTTAACATCTGCAGGCGGTGCTATTTTTTGAAGATGTACTTCTTGATAATAATTTCCTGTTTTAGGATTAGGTTGTACACCGTAGCTACGAAGTGTATTCGCCAGATAAGAAGCGGCTATTTTATTTTCTGGAGTACCCGTTTCTCTCCCTTTTAATAAATCATCGGCGAGAAAATAAATATGGCCTTCTATTTTTGATTTTGTAACGGTTTCTTGCGTTTTTTCT
Organism: uncultured Dokdonia sp.; assembly: GCA_937124495.1. Taxonomy (GTDB): domain Bacteria; phylum Bacteroidota; class Bacteroidia; order Flavobacteriales; family Flavobacteriaceae; genus Dokdonia. The sequence goes on from CAKZKZ010000588.1 coordinate 1,299, forward strand.
TTATCACTTTGCCCAAAAATGATACTTGTACTTAAAAAAGCAAATAGTAGAAATATTGATTTTTTCATGAGTCATTATTTATGTGTTAAAAATAAGTATTCTAGATTATATAGGGTTTAAAATAATTTATTTGATCATATACATACTTATCTCTAACTTTAAAAATTGTAACTACCTGATTAGATTGACATGAAACAAGCTACAACCATCGATGAAGTCATTGCCATTTTGGGAGACATCATCACTACAGAAATAACCGATAACAGCAATCTTGCTTTTTTTCCCATACTTTACAAGAAAGTAACGGAACGTATTAAAGAGGGTATTGCTCAAAAAGAGTTTGATGATAACCCAAGAATGGAACGCCTCGATGTCATTTTTGCAAATAGATATCTAGAAGCTTACTTTACCTATAAAGAAGGAAATAAACCATCCATACCTTGGGAAAATGCCTTTGAAGCTGCAAAAAACCAAAAACTCTTAATATTACAACACCTTCTATTGGGGATCAATGCACATATCAATCTGGACCTAGGTATTGCTGTTTCAGAAACGATAGGGCCACAAGGAGATCTACAAAACATACATGATGATTTTAATAAAATCAATGCCATTTTAGCCAGTATGGTGGATGGAGTGCAACAAAAAATAGGGCGTGTTTCCCCTTTCTTTTATTTACTGGATAAAGTCGCAGATGGCAAAGAAGATCTCATTGCCACCTTTAGCATCAATATTGCTCGTGACG
>CAKZKZ010000589.1 GCA_937124495.1 uncultured Dokdonia sp.
AAGATGCAATTACTTTTTGTGGAACACGCAAAACGATATTGGGATAACGCTGTAATATTTCTAAATACCTTTCCTCTTCGGTCATACTTAAATTTGATAATGCTCGCTTTCGTGAAAAAGCAAAGGCCTTTTCTGTTGATATCCTAAAATATTCGCTCAAGCCGTGGATTTCTTTACAAAGCCCTTCAATGTCTTTATAGGTCATTTGAAAAATAGTTGAATCTTCTAATGCTTCAACATATAAAGTAGCTGGAGTTTGTGTTATATAACTGTAAAAGTCACTCACAAACCAATCTTCGATGGCAATTTGTACGGTATGCTCTTTTCCTTCATTGTCAATAAAATAAGACCTAAATGCACCCTTTTCAACATAATTTCTATATTGACAAACATAACCAGGTTGGTCTATAAATTGGCGTTTCTTGATTTTCGTTGTTCGAATTATGGAGGTAAGCTTATATTTCTCTTCGGAAGTCAAAGAAACATATCTATCAATATTTTGTAGTATTTTTTCGTATTGGTTCAAAAAAAATAAAGGCTAGATTAAATATTGTACAAAGGTATAGTTAATTTAACCTGTATAACTTAACCTAGATTAAGAAATAAATATACCATTATCCTAATCTAAAAAAATAAGATTTCAGATTAAAAAAAAGTTTATTATTGATTAATAACCACGTTTGATGGAATTTTCCATACTTTCACTAGTTTTTTATGACCACTTTAGTATAAATTTGATTTGTATACATTTTGGTATAATCTAGTGATTTAGATATGGTTTAAATTTTGGCAGTGTTTTACTAATTAACTGTGGTGGAAAAACATTTTTAACCATAAAAAGGTGAGATTTTTATTGAAAATACATAATTGAGTTTTTTTAAAAATTAACTATTCATATTGTAGGTTTTGATAGGAGGCTTATCAAACCATACGGATTAATAATTATAAGCTCTTATTTCTTTATATATTTTTTGAGTAGAAGGCGTTTTGATATTTAATTTATCTCCATATGTAATTATAGCACCTGCAAATAATTCCAATTCATTATTCATCTTTTTGGAATTAAGGTCAAGTTGTAAAGATGTTGGTGTCTCTGGTGGAAATGAAGAAGCTTTTTCAAAAGTTTTGGGAATTATGTTTTTGTCCAATAAAATTCCTTTTGCGGTTGCAAGTAACTTTATTTCTTGCATTATGTCTATGGCTTCTTTTTTCTGTAGCTCATCGTTGCAAACTGCACCAATGGAAGAGTTATGTTTTGCAGTTACCAATCCAAAACTTGCTATAAAAATGAACTTTGTCCAAATATCGGTTAAGGAACTGTCCTTAAAATCAAAATCAATTCCGCAATTATTTAAAAAGTCAACAACCCAATCAATGTTCTCGGAAAAATTTTCGGGATCTCTTCCTAAAAAGAGTTTTCCTCTTTTTCCTTTATGTTCGACAATACCCTTTTGTTGTATATGTGAAGCAACGTAGACACAAGAAGGTAAAATTGTGTTATTTGGAATTACCATTCTTATTCTTTCATAAATGTCTGCGCCATTCATCAAAGGTAATAGTATTGTTCTTGTTGAAATAACTTTAACTAACTGTTTGCATACATGCTCCAAGTCATATTCTTTTACACATATTAAAACTAAATCAGGCGATGCTATGTTTAATATATCTTGATATAAAGCGTTTGGCCTAGTTTTTTGACTTGAATGTTCAGAAGAAATTAATGTTAGCCCTTTTTCTTTTACTACTTGGTATGTTTCACCTCGGGCGATAAATGAAACTTCATGGAGGTTTTCAATTCTATTGGTCTCGTTTATTTTAAATCCAAAATACCCTCCAACACCTCCAAGTCCTATTATTACAATATTCTTTTTGTTCATTTTAATAATTTTCTGCTAATATCTAATTATAAATTTGTTAAAGGACTTATCATATGACAAGAAATTACTATATCTTACTTATCTCTTTTCGGATTCTACTTAAAGAAGTATCAGTAATTCCCAAATAAGAAGCAATTATTTTAAGTGGTACATGTTGAAACAGATGGGGCTTCCGTTTCAAAAGGTTTAAGTATCTTGTTTCTGCTTTTTGACTTGCCATTTCAATTACTCTATCGTTTAGCTCATAATAATTTATGACGAATAAAAGTCTGCTAAATTCCCTAAATTCAGAAATAGCATGAAAATTTTCCTGGACATTTTCTATACTTGTTTCCCAAAACGAACACTTAGTTAAAGTATGATAGATTTCCTTCGTGGGCTGTTTTCTAAAAAAGGATAAAAAATTGTTCACAAAGCAAGGGGCGGAATATATGTTTGTTGTAATTTCCTGATTATCTTCATCCAGTATATATGACCGCAAATATCCTTTTTCTAAAAAATATGTTTTGGTGCTAATCACATTTTTGTCCAGTAAAACAATATTTTTATCTATATTGATTTGTTTAAATTTTTCTGTGATTTTCTTAACGACTCCCTCTCTTATTTGAAATAGCGAATGAAAATAATTGTTTAATAAAGATTTCTCCATTAGTCTGTAGTTTAATAAATGTTTGTGCCAAACATCCCATACTATTTTAAATTTTAGAAAAGCAATAAAAAAACATTCTTCTTCCAATATTAGTTTTGAGTGTCTGGGCCGTATCTCCGGGACCTTTAAAAATAGTCTATCTTGTTGAGTATACTAATTGTTGATGACCTTAAATATAAATTGGCTATTTTGAATATATATCTAGGCTATAACTTTCTTTTAGTTTTTGTCAACCATTTATAAAGGAGAGGTACTATTAGAAGAGTTAATAGTGTAGAGGATATCATTCCTCCAATAAGTGTCCAACCTAAAGGCGACCAAAGTGATGTTCCAGAAACTGTAAGTGGCAACAATCCAACAATTGTAGTCAAGGTTGTTAAGACGATTGGTGTAAACCTTCTTTTCGATGCTGTTGTAATAGCTTCTATTTTTGAGTGTCCTTCTTTTATTAATTGATTGGTATAATCCACCAAAATGATTGAATTGTTCACCACAATACCCACTAGGCTTATAAGGCCAACAAAAGCAAAGAAAGAAAATGACCATCCCGTAATGAAAAGTGCGATGAATGAACCACTTATTGCCAAAGGAATAGCGGAAAAGATTATTAGCGGCTGTCTTATACTTCTAAACTGTAATACCAAAACCGCGAAAATTAATATTAGGGCTACCAATAAAAGTGTACCGAGATCACCAAAACTTTCCGATTGTGATTCATATTCGCCTCCAACGTGATAGGTATATCCACTGGGCCAATTGTACGCTTCCAATTCTGTAATTATCTGTTCTGTAACAGTACGGGTAGCTTCTGGGTTTAAAACATTAGCTGTAATCGCTGTATTTCTATCGGTGTTATAATGGTTTATTTTTGCATAATCTTGGTCAAAGTTGATAGAGGCCAATTGATTCAGCAAGATGTTATCTCCATTTGCATTCGGTACTGATACTTTGCTGAAATCATTAATTGTCGGTCTATCTTTGAAAGGAATCCTCACAACGACCGGATAATCTTCATCCTCCTTGCTGATTTTAACTTTATCAATTGTTAAACCATTTAAGCTTGCTCTTACGGTCTGGTCAATATCAAGTAATGGTACATTGTAAATTGCCGCCTTATCCCTATTGACATCCACCTTGATATCTGTTTTGGCTCTCGCTAATGGATTTTCAACATCTATTACGCCTTTAGTTTTGGCAATAATATTTTCGATATCATTTGAGATTTTTTTAAGTGTTTTTAAATCTTCCCCAATGAGCAAAATTTCAATTGGTGCTTCAAAGGGAGCTCCATTCTGCAACTCCCTAAATGAAATTTTACCGTTAGGGTTATTGCTGAAAACTTTCCTGAAGGCATTTAATGTTCTGTAGAATTTTTCCTGTTCCCAGTCCTTAAAGTTGACCAATACCTCACCGTGATAGGTTTTATATTCTTCTGGAATTCTGTTGTAGTATACTTGCGGGTTGCCGTGACCTGCATTTGTGGTGTAGCTCTTTACATAATCTGTTGTATCTAAAACAGATTCAATATAACGAAGTGTATTATCTGTATGGTTAATGTTACTGGAATATGGCTGCTCAATATTTAGTAAAATCATTGGTTTATCTGCTGTTCCTAGAATAGTAATAATAACAGTTTCGTAAGCTACATTATTCGATTCTCCTGAATCATCTGTGGCGGCGACAGTGTAAGTTAAAACCAGTTTTTCCCCTTCAGTAAGTTGATCAAAATATTCTGTACCAGAATCAAAGTTCCAATCTAAACTTCTTGTAATCATT